>JAVBNZ010000056.1:0-14871 GCA_031551145.1 Desulfovibrionaceae bacterium
GGTGCTTCGGAGTCCGGGCTGGATGCGGGCATCAATGCCGCTTTGGCGGAAACGGGCAGAATGCTCGGCGTCTCGCGGGCTTATGTCATGCTGGATGAAGACGGCGGGCGCTATTTGCGTAACACGCATGAATGGGTGGACGGCAGCATAGGCCCGGCCATGTACTCTTGGCCCCTGCACGATTATGAGAGAGACCTCCCGTCTCTGAAGCCCCTGATGGAAGGTAAAGACTTTTTTCCCGGCCATACCAGGGAGATGCCTTTGGATATGCAGCGAACTCTCACCATGCAGGCCGTGGATTCTGTGCTCCTGGTCCCTTTGCTGCGCGATGGAACCTGGATAGGCCTCGCGGGCTTTGACAGTTGCGGCCGAGAGCGCGAATGGCGGGAAGAGGAAGTGCTTATTCTCCGCCATCTGGCCCGGCTGGTGGTCCTGTTTCTGGAACGGCGGGAATACCTGGACACGCGCCGTACCCTGGACGGCATACGCGCCTTTCTTGATGGCAGCACGCCGCCCGCGCGCAAACGATCCGGGCTTCCTGCCGCCCACGCCCGTCCGCCGGACGTTCCCGAAGATGCCCTGTCTTTGCAAGAGGCCGAGCGCCGCCTCATCATGGAAGTCCTGATCCGCTACAAAGGCAACAAGACCCGCGCCGCCAGACATCTGGGCCTGACCTGGGCGGCCCTGGACCGGCGCTGCAAAAAGCTGGGCATAGAAACCGATAAAACCGGATATAAAGGCTGACCTCTGATTAATGGCCCTTGTCCACATGAAATGCTTCTGCCTTAATGAGGCGGGAGCCATCCCATCAACCCTGATCCGCTTTTGAACTGGGCATTTCATTTTGTCCGAGACTTTCCAAGGCGCGGCGGACAAGTTCTGTTACCAGTTCCTGAGCGGCGCACCGCTCAGGCGGGCGTATCTCCATTCGGTATTCCACCTGGACGGCAGCGGAGACATCGTCGTCAGTGTGTCGCAAGAAACGCGCGCCCTGGCCCGTCAATATCCAATCAGGGGTGATGCTCCGTTTTCTCACCAAGGCCAGAAGCCAACTGTCCGGGATGTGCCCTCGTTTTTTGGCGTCGGAAATCGACGATTGCTTGACCCCGAAGAACACGGCCAGTTCCTGCTGGGTTCCACAGCCGGTCACTTCCTGGATTCGGGCAAACGCTTCCGCGTAATCTGGTATGAACTTGTCGCCCATCTGTTGTTTCCGTACCCGGTGGTATGTGCGATTGTGCGGGAAAGTGGTCAAAGAAACGCGCCGCTTGCACACTTGTTGTATGTTATAGAATACTATAAAAAGTCAAGGGTGCGGTACATACAAGGCCATGGAAAATACTCCTGGCCTGAAAGACGCCATCGCCGCCGTTGTAAAGCAAATTCGCAAGGATGCCGGGTTGTCCCAGCAAAAGCTCGCCGATTTTGCCGGGCTTTCCCGTATTCACATAGCCCAGATCGAAGGCCGCAAACGGAACACCACCATCAACGCCCTGCTCCTGATAGGCCGGGTGGCGGGCATAAGCCTGACGGACATCAGCGCCCGCATTGAGGCGGAACTGCAAAAGACGGAAGAGAAAGAATAGACAAGCTTGAATTGGACATAAAAAGATTGCTCCAGACAAAAAAATTAAGAAAATTTTTGCCTGGGTAAATTGATGGGTATATCATTTTTGTATAAATAAATTTTACTTAAATTACAAAGTACTATGTATATTATTCAATTCTGTCCACCTCCACCAGAGATTTTAAGGGCTTACAGTTAATCACTGTAAGCCCTTTTTCTGTTTTTAAGGACTTGGCCCCGCTCTGGCCCCGCGATATTTCGCCCCCCCACATTTGCGAAGAGATTCTCTTGTGGTATAATATGAAGAAACTTTGCGCTTTCATCGCAACGAGAAAGAGGGGATTCTATGGCGAAGAAAAAAGACGTTAATATTCATTATCTTAGGGTCGTGACTATTCCAGAAAATGCTGAATTGAACTTGCAAAATATGGCTGCTTCTGCCCATAGGCAGCTATCAAACTTGGAAGAAAGAACTATTGATAGAGGGGATAAGCGCTATTCTTGTCTCCACTGTGAAGAGCATAACGAAGGGCTTTTACTGAATATTTCTGTCTGCACGCCAGACGAACCAGCCAATACAATACCCAAGCCCAATACTCAGCCAGTTGCCGAGCCAAGCCTTGTCGTTGCCCCAGAAGATGCAGATTTTATGGATGGAGATGCACATGTCTTACTCTGGAACAACCATGTTCTGATTTGCTCGTTGCGTAGTCGCCCGACAATGCTAAAAGCATATCTTGATGCTATTTTTTCCGACTTGAGCATAGAGTTTCCTGAATATTACTTCGCCCCTGCCGCACCAGCACAAGCCTTGAGGGCTTTGAATGAGGGGATAAAGCGAATCGATGTCTTTGCAGCGGCTTACGTGGCTCAATTATCAGAAATAAACGACGCCAATCGTGGTTTTTTTGCCAATATAGGACTTGCTGCTATTCAGGCAGAAAAGCCCTTGGCAGACGCGTTGGAACACAATACTACACATGCAAAGGTCACCGTTTCCGTCCAACAATCTGGAAGACTTGAACAAACATCAGAAACTCAACGCGAACTTCTTAGCCTTGCACATGGCCTAGTCGGAGCCGAGGAGTATACACCATATTGTATTATCACAAAAAGAAACTCACGCATAACTCCTGATATGCTGCAAAGAAAGGCAAAAATTAGAATGGAACCTTTTGGCAAAACGGTTTTCCGAAACGAGGCGTGGAGCGCCTTGGTGCAGCAAAAGCAGGAGTGGCAGCAAGAAGGTTTGTTTGATGGAAGTAATTAGCTACAAAAAAGTATTGTTACATACTGTAGCTGTGGGCGTTGGAATTCTCGGAGCGATCTACATTCCATTCGACAATAAAGATTTTGTTGGGTGGATTATAGGCGCGTTCACGGCTTTTGGAGGTATTCTTCTTGCGGTTATGACCCTTGCCGGACATAGCCTAACTCTTTTGCAAGGAGAAGATTGGAAGGCATTGCAGACTTTTAAAAACACTTATAAAGCGCAAATATACTTTAGCGCCTTTGTCAGCTTCTTATTAATTTTTACTGTTCTTTTATTTTTAGGACAAACAGTATCTCCATGGGCATATTTAAAAAATATTGCTGGATTTTTTGGAGGAACATGCATTGTATATGTGCTGATTTTGCCATTTTCTCTTTCTCGTATGTATATCGATTACTATGATTTTGTTATTAAAAAGAAAAAAAGATAGACTATTCTAAATACAATACAGCAATGTCCTCCTAATCTGGAATAGGATGGTTCGTATTGAGGATAAGATTGTGAATCTTTGCTATTGTACGGCGTACTTTATTTGAAGCTTCTTCAATATCTGTTAATTTTACGTAATCCATACTTACTTTTAATTTTCCTCGCGCAGAAGCTGTAGCCATTAAGCAGCACCCTTCGTCTGGGTCAAATAGCATTGAATTGTGGACGTACTTATTCCTTAAGCTAATAGCAGCTTTTGCCTCACTTATTACATTTTCATATTTTTCAAGGTGCGGATAGCCGGAAAGCCTTTCCCCGCATATTGCACTGACCATATCTATTTTTTGAGAAACACCTATATGATTAACCATGATCATTGCTGTCCGGCTAAGGCTCAATAAAAAAGTCCAAAATCTCAGCGAGATGTGGTATAAAGAGTTTGCGAAACATCTTACCACACAAGGAGATTTTGGACTTGAGTCACCATAATACACTTTTCTCCCAAACGCTATCGTTCATTCCCAGACATGTTTTCCAGAAACTTGAACACCGGCACAAAACAGGGCGTGCATCGCGAAAATTCGGCTTCAAGGAACAGTTCATTGTTCTGGCCTTCATCCAGCTTGCCGCAAGGCGCTCCATGCGCGACGGCCTGCGCTGCCTGAGCGCAGCCGGGAGCCGCCTGTACCACTGGGGTCTGAAAACCGTGGCCCGTTCCACCTTTGCCGACGCCAACAACTCCCGGCCCGCAGGCTTTTTTCAGGATCTTTTCGCCGAAATGTACGGCCTATGCGCGGCGAAAACCCCGAAACACAAGTTCCGCTTCAAATCCAGGCTGTTCAGCCTGGACGCCACCACCATCAAGCTTTGCCTGTCGCTTTTCCCCTGGGCATCGTTCCGCCAGACCAAAGGCGGCATCAAGATGCACACCCTGCTGGACCATGACGGCCATATACCGGCCTTCGCGACCGTCACCGACGCCAGAACGCATGAAAGCCGCGTGGCCAAAGCGCTGGAACTGCCCAAAGGGTCTATCGTTGTGTTCGACAAAGGCTACATCAACTATTCCTGGTTCCGGACCCTTGGCGCAAAGGGCGTTTTTTTCGTGACCCGCCTCAAGCGCAACGCCGTGTACACACTTCTGGAGCGCCGCCCGGTAAACCGCAGAACCGGCGTCACGTCCGACCACATTATCGAGGTCGTCAGCGGGCAAACGTCCCTGCGCCTGCGGCGTATCGGTTATCGGGACCCGGAAAGCGGCAAGCGCTATGAATTTTTGACCAACCATTTCCGGCTGAGCCCCAAAACCATCGCCGACATCTACAAAGAGCGCTGGAAAATCGAACTCTTTTTCAAGGAAATCAAACAAAATCTGCGCATCAAGAGCTTCGTCGGCAACTCGGAAAACGCGGTTTTGATCCAGATCTACACGGCCTTGACGGTCTATTTGCTCCTTGCGTACCAGAAATTCCTTAGCCACCTCGGGTTGTCCGTGCAGCAGCTTTTCCAGCTCATCCAACTCAACCTGCTCGGCGCGGCTTCTCTGGAAGAACTCCTGAATACGCGACAACGAAAAAATGAAAATCCCTACAACCTCAGCCTGTTAGACTTGGCTGCTTAGCCGGGCAGCAATGGTCCAGAGTCTAAAAGCATGTTCCGGGCGGGCGCGTGATTCGCGCAGGCCGGAATTCTTATGTTGTATATCCCTGGCTGTCGTGTAGTGCGCATGTTTCATTCAGAAGAAAACAGCTTTTTTCTTCATGCAGCGCATGTTTTTCCACCCGATCTTCATTCATCTGTATATTTATATTCAGATTGCATTTATTTTTTTTTACATCTATAACCGCATAAAATTTTTTTCTACGGATGTTTCTCACCGCGAAAGCAAGCACGCATGCGTCCTCAAACGCATAAAGCACGCGTCGAGCCTTCTCACCATTCTTGCACGGGGGAACCATGTCCATTTCAAAAAAGCTGACAATACTTATTGCGGCGACCATTATCTGTCTGGCCACACTTTTGTGTTTTGCCGGCTATTTTCTCGTTTCCTCCTTTGCCGATGAAGCGGCGCGGGAGCGGCTGGCCGCTGCCGGCGAGGCCGTGCAGGGTCTGATTCAAAACAGCCTTCAGGCGCAGGAGGCGCTCAGCGCCATGATTGCGCAGAATGAAACACTGCCCGAGGCCGTTGCGCAGGGGCGGGAAAAGGTGCTGAAAAACGTGGCCAAATCTCTGGCGGGGCAGGGAGGCATCGGCCTTGTCACCATTTGCGACGCGACCGGCAAGGTGCTTGCCAGGGGGCATTCCGACAAGGCCGGCGACGTGCTGCCGGCAAGCAGGATAAGCTCCTCGACGCCGCTGAGAGAAGGCAGACGGGTCATCGGGCTTGAACCCGGAAACGTCGTGCGCCTGACGCTGGCTTCCGGCACGCCCCTGCGCCGGGACGGCATGGTTGTCGGCGCCGTTATTGTCGGCGAAGATCTCAGCTCCGGCAAATTTGCGGGCAAAATTAAGGAAACGCTGGGCGTCGAATGCTCGATCTTTCTGGGCGAAACGCGGGTAAGCACCACGTTCATGAGCGGCGGCAAGCCCGCCGTTGACACGCGGTTGGACAACCCTCACGTTTCCGATGAAGCGTTGCGGCAGGGCCGCCCGGTCTTTGTCCGGGAAAAGATCGACGGCGTGGAATATGACGCCCTGTACCGGCCCTGGAAGGACATGACCGGCAAGATCACCGGCGTATTCCACATGGGCATCTCGCGCGAGGCGGTGGAGGCGGCGCAGAAGCGGATACTGTTGTCCTTCGCCGGCATAGGCTGCGGGCTGGGCTTGTTGCTGATGCTGGCCGGCGTGTATACGGCGCGCGCCATATCCCGTCCTCTGCTCGCCGCCGCCGGCTACGCCGAAAACGTGGCGGCCGGGAATTTCAGCGCCGCGCTCATCGTGGAAAGCAGGGACGAGGTGGGGGTGCTGGCTCGGGCGCTGAAAAGCATGGTGAAAAATCTGCAGGAAAAGATAGCGGAGTCCGAGGCCAAAAGCCGGGAATGCGCACTGGAATCCGAGAACGCCGCCCGCTCGCGGAACGAGGCGGAAGTTGCGGCGGAAAAGGCCGAACAGGGGCGCAAGGCCATCCTGGAAACCGCCGAAAACGTGCAGCGGGTGGCTTCGCGTCTCTCGGCCGCGGCGGAACAGCTTGCCGCCCAGGTGGGCAAGGCCGGCGAAGCCGCGGAACGGCAGCGCGGGCAGGTGGTCGTGTCCGCCGCAAGTATGGAGGAAATGAACTCCACCGTGCTGGAGGTGGCCCGCAGCGCCGGCTCCGCATCCCAAACCTCCGAAGAGGCCCGGAACAAGGCGCAGATAGGGGCGGGCATTGTGGAGCAATCCGTGGAGGCCGTGCGCGCCGTGCAGCGGGATACGCTGGAACTGAAGGACGCCATGCGACTGCTGGGCAGTCAGGCCCAGTCCATCGGGCAGGTGATGACCGTGATCAGCGACATCGCCGATCAGACGAACCTGTTGGCGCTCAATGCCGCCATCGAAGCAGCCCGGGCCGGGGAAGCCGGGCGCGGTTTCGCCGTGGTGGCCGACGAGGTGCGCAAGCTGGCGGAAAAGACCATGAATGCCACCCGGGAAGTGGGCGAAGCCATCAGCGGCATTCAGCAGGGAGCCCGCAAAAGCGTGGAAGCGGTTGACCAGACCGCGGGCAACCTGGAAAAAACCACGGAACTCTCCGGTAAATCAGGAGAATCTTTGAGAGAAATTGTGCGTGAGGCGACGCATACGGCGGATCAGGTGCGCAGCATCGCGGCGGCGGCGGAGGAGCAGTCCGCCGCAAGCGAAGAGATCACCCGTTCGCTGGAGGACATCAACACCCTGGCCTCGGAAACCGCGGCGATCATGCGTCAGGCCGACGCGGCCGTGGCGGAGTTGAGCGCGCAGGCGCAGGAATTGCGGAACCTGGTGGACGCCCTGCGCCGGGGTTAGCCTATTTCACAAAGAAGCACTTGGGCCAGGTGCAGCGTTTGCACCCGGCGCAAAAGCCGCCTTCGCCCAGCGCGGCGAGTTCCGCGCGCGTGGGATGCCTGCCGGCCAGAAGGCGGGGCAGCAGCACGTCGAAAAGCGTTACTTTGAAATACAGGGCGCAGGCCGGAACGCCGATCACCTGCATTTCCCCACGCTCCGGCTGGTGCACGGGCCGGGCCTGTCCCTTGGACGGAACGTCCGGCAGGGGCGGTTTGTGCGGGTCCGCTATCCTGCCGGCCAGGGTCATGGTGCCGGGCAGCACGGGCGCGCCGTACACGGCGTCGCGCAGGCCGGCCTCAAGCAGGGCGGCGCGGGTCACGTCGTCGGGATCGACCGAAAGCCCGCCCGTGGTCACCAGCAGATCGGCCCCGGCCTCGCGCACGGCGGCGATGCCGCGCGCGATCTCCGTCTTGTCGTCCGGCACGATGAGCGCCTTGACCACGGTACAGCCGTAGTTCTGCAGCTTGGCCGTGACCAGCGGGATGAAGGCGTCCGTGATAAGTCCCTGGAAGACTTCCGTGCCGGTGACCAGAATGCCCGCTTTGGCCCGGCGCAGCGGGGCCACGGAAAAGAGCGGGGTTTTCAGCACGCCGAGCGCGGCGGCGAAAAGTTCTTTGCGCAGATAGAGCGGAATGACCCGCGTGCCGGCGAATTCCGCATCCCGTTCCAGCAGCGTGCCGTCCTGCCGGCTTGCGGCCATCACGTCGGGAATGAGGTTGAAGGCCTCCAGCCTTTTGGAATCGACGCACAACAGGCCGCGCGTCCCGGCCCGCAGGTTGATCTTGCCCTCTTTGGGCGGCAGGAGAAAGTTCACATTGTCTCCGGCCATGCGCCGGGCAAAGGCCTCGGCTCCGTCGTTTTCGTGGACGGCCCCGGCGGGCGCGCCGGTTTCCTCTTCCACCGCGACCGTAAAGCGTCCCATCTGCTGGAGCCGGCAGACATCCCCGGCCGAGAGCAACTGCCCGGCGGAAAACTCCGCGCCCTTGGCCGCGCCGGGCACGATGCGCGTCATGTCGTGCAGAGCTTTTTTGCCCACGGCCTCCTCCACCGGGAGGATCAGCGGCGGCCGCACGCCGGAATCCGCGTTCTGTTCAACGGCGCTGTAGGGCGCTTCGCCCCGGCATCCCCGGCAGAGCATGCCGTCCTCCATCGGAAAAGCCTCTTTGCAGAGCGGACAGACGCCTATGCGCCCCATGTGGGCGTGGCCCAGAAAACGGCTGTGCACCCGCACGGGCACGACCACGCACACGCTCTCTCCGGCGCTTTTGATTTCGTTCAGCAGGGCGGCGCTGTCCTGATCTTTCTTGGGTTTGCGTTTGAGGAACCAGCCGGCGATTTCCGGCCAGGCTTCGATTTTTTCCGGGTCGAGATGCGCGCGGAAGCCTTCGCCGCTGTATTTGTCGTACAGGGAAAGCGCGTACTTGCCCAGGTTGAGCACCTTCATCCAGTTGTTGCCGGTGCTGCACAGGGTAAGGAGCTGCACGGCGTCGGGCAGGCATTTGGATGTTTCGACCAGGGCCTCGAACAGCGTGCCTTCGGGCAGCCGGCGGCGCGCGGCTTCGACCATATAGCCGCCCAGCAGCAGGCCGGGGGCGGGATAGCCGTGAAAGGCGGCGGCGCGTTCCGCAAATTCCTCAAACGTATAGGGACCGATGTTCATAAAAATCCTTTACGTTCATATTGCTTGGAGCACAAAATTTTGTGCGGCGGGTAATGCCGGACGCGAGTACGGAGCGCCGCCGCAGGTGGTGGAGCAAGCCGAAAACGACGTTTTTCGGCGCAGCGATTTTGAGCGGAAATTGCCGGGAAATTTCCGCTCCTGTCAACAGCGGAGGGAAAAATTTCAGCCTGTCCCGGCCGCGCGATACGTGCCGCCGACCGGATCAAGTTGTACACAGGCTGAAAATCCTCGGCAAGGAAAAGCTTGTTGAAAGATGTATACTTTTTTAGATATACATATTACGTTGCCCATGTGTTGCCGCAGAGAAAATGCCGCAGCGCTTTTGTTATATTTTCCCCATTTGTAAACACAGAAATATTTTTTGCAGCAGGGAGGAGCTTTTGCCTTGTCCCCGGCGCGCGAGAGGCGCAAGATCGACGTTGCCGGGCGTGATTCGGAAGTTTTCCATGATCAATCCTGGTTGGCTGTATCTTCTTCGCAGCGAAGCCGCTGCGGACTTTGAATCCGGTGTTGCAATGAATCTGATTTCCTCTTCCAAGGAGAAAAGCCATGACCGGTTCACAAACATGTCGATTCCGCACAGCTCGGCGGCGTGTCGCAGGCCGCCCGACCGTGGACGGAGCGGGCGTCAAATTGGTGCGCGTGCTGGGTTCCCCCACAGTGAGGGATTTCGATCCCTTTCTCATGCTTGACGCCTTTGATTCCAGGGAGCCGGCGGATTATATCCGGGGCTTTCCCATGCACCCGCATCGGGGCATAGAAACCGTCACCTATCTGGCCGAGGGGCGGATTGAGCACAGGGACAGCCTGGGCAACAAGGGCAGCATCGTCGGCGGCGGTTGCCAGTGGATGACCGCCGGGCGCGGCATTCTGCACGAGGAGATGCTGCAGCCCTCGCCGCGCATGCTGGGGCTTCAGCTTTGGATCAACCTGCCGCGCGGGGACAAGATGTGCCCGCCCAAATACAACGACATCACGCCTGAAATGCTGCCCCGCGTGGAGGAAAACGGCGTGCGCGTCGGCGTTCTGGCCGGAACATACAAGGGAACGGCCGGCGCGATACGGACCGAATACACGCCCGTGACCTTTCTTGACGTGGAGCTTGCCGCCGGAGGCGCCTGGACGCTGGAAACCGACCCGTTGGATACGGCCTTTGTCTATCTGCTGGCCGGCGGCTGCTCGACCGAGGCGGGCGACGCGCTGGAGGCGCGCCAAGTTGTGCTGCTGACCGAAGGGGAACGGCTTACGCTCGTGGGCGGCAAAGAAGACACGCGCCTGGTTTTTGTCGCGGGCAGGCCGTTGCGCGAGCCCGTGGCCTGGGGCGGCCCCATCGTAATGAACACCGCCGAGGAGCTGACGCAGGCCTTTTTTGAACTGGAGGCCGGAAAGTTTATACGATAGCCGACCGGCCTGAACGCACGGCGTCGCCGCGCCGTTCATTGCGGCGTGGCGGCGGCGTTTTTTCACGGGAACGGCTGTTCTTCGGCGGCAACGGGCCGGGAGGGATCTTTGGGCGCGTGATCGAATTCCACCTGGTTGCGGCCGTTGCGTTTGGCGCGGTACAGGGCCGTATCGGCCCGGCGCATGATCACTTCCAGGCCGGCATCCGCCGCTGAGGCTGTGGTCACCCCTATGCTCACCGTGTAACGCACCTGTCCGCCGGGGCTTTCCAGCGGGTGCTGCTCCACCTGCCTGCGCAGGCGTTCGGCGATTTCTATGCCCCTGTGCAGGCTGGATTCAAGCAGCAGCACGGAGAATTCCTCGCCCCCGATACGCCCGAGTATATCCGAATGGCGGAAGGTCACGCGCATCTGGCGGGCGAACTCCCGCAGCAGAGCGTCGCCGGTCTGGTGGCCGTAGGTGTCGTTGACGTCCTTGAAATGATCCAGATCGAGCATGAGCATGGCGAAAGCGTTGCCGTAACGCTTGAAGCGCAGAAATTCCTGTTCGGCCTTGAGCAGGAAGTGGCGGCGGTTGTGCAGCGCGGTCAACGGATCGGTGGCGGCCTGATATTCGAGCCGGGCCTGAAGAATTTTGCGTTCCGTGATGTCGCGCGCAATGCCGAGCACGGCGGCCTGCCCCTGATATTCGATGAGCTGGGCGTTGATTTCCATGGGAATGGGGCTGTCCGGGCTGATCATCAGGGCTTCGAACGTGCGCGCGCCTTTTTCCAGCGTTTCCGCGATATTCGCGGCAACGAGCTGCCGGCGGGCCGGGGTAAAGACGGAATGCACGCTCTGCCCGATGAGTTGCTCGCGGGTTTTGCCGCTGTGCGCGCAGACCATGTCGTTGACGTCCAGCAGAATCCCTTCCGGCGAAATGACCATGATGGCGTCCGCAGCCACGTCGAAGAGCATGCGGTAACGGCGTTCGGAGGCCGCGCAACGCTCCTGCATTTCTTTTTGCTCGGTCATGTCCATCAGCGCCAGCGTGATGAAGAACTTGCCCGGCTCCTGCATGGGAAAGGCTGTAAAAAAGCACTGCACCCGGCGTGTGGAGCCGTTCCGCGGCAGAATGCCGTGCTCAAGGCGCAGAGCCCGTTCTCCCCTGGCCAGACGCCTGGGCATATCGTCGTACATCGGCCGGTCGTCCGGAGGAATGAAACGCGTGAACTGTTGCGCCCTGACCGGGCCGGAGATGCCCAGAATGGCGCGGGCCTCGGCGTTCATCATGCGGATGCGGAGCTTTTCGTCCAGCAGGACTATGCCGAATAAAAAAGAATCCAGCATGTCGCTGAAACGTTCTCGTTGCGTCTCCAGTTCCTCCCAATTGAGAGGGTGGAGAACGGGCGCGGGAGAAGTGGTCATACGCAGCCAACCTGCCGGAACGCTGACGTTAGTTATAAAATATTTTTTCTATGCCGAAGAGAGTATCTTAAAAACGAACCGTTGAGAAGCCGCGCACGCGGTGTCGGCCGGGAAAGCCGCGCAACAACCGGAGGGCGCGGACTGTATACGAAGACGCGCCCGCCCCGGCGGCGCATGTTATCGAGTCCGGAGCACAGCGCGGCCCCAAAGGGCCTGCCCGGCGGAAAGGCCGCCGTCGTGGGGTGGAAGTTCGGCGTGGGATACGGGTTCCAGCCCCCTCCGGCGCAAAAGCCGGGGCAGCAGCCGAGCGAAGCAGACATTCTGCATCACTCCGCCGGAAAGCGCAATATGCCGCGCATTATTTCGTTCGGCCGCACGCAGGGCCATATCCGCAAAACCCTCGGCCAGGGCCGCATGGAAGGCGCGCGACGCCTCTATCGGCCGCATGCCGTTTACGCATTCCCGAATAAAAGACGCCATAAAGGCCTGCGTGTCCAGTTCCAACAGATCGCCGCGCTCCCGCAACGGCAGCGCAAGCAGGTCCGCGTCTTTTTCTTCCGGCATTGTGCCTGCCAGCGCGGCCTCCAGGCGCATGGCCGCCTGCCCTTCGTAGCTGATGCGCGTGCACAGTCCGAGCAGGGCGGAGGCCGCGTCGAACAGCCGTCCGCAGCTTGAGGTGCGCGGGCAGTTTATGTTCCGCCGCAGCATTTCTCCCAACGTCCGCACGGCCGTTTCACCCGCTTCCGTTTCGCCCGGCCATGCGTGTTCTTTTCCCTCACCCGTCTCTTCCACAAACGCCCGGGCGATGCGCCGGGGTTCGCGTATGGCCGCTTCCCCGCCGGGCAGGGCAAAGGGGGAAAGCCTGCCCAGCCGGCGTTGCTCCAGGCTTTGCGTATCCACGAAAAGCAGTTCTCCGCCCCAGATCGTGCCGTCCTCCCCCAGGCCCGTGCCGTCCAGGCTCAGGCCCAGCACCGGGCCTTTGAGATTGCGGTCGGCTATCACGCTCCACAGATGCGCGAAATGATGCTGGAGCCGCAGCACGGGCAGGCCCGTTTCCTCGGCAAAGCGCGTGGACAGATAGTCGGGATGGAGATCGCAGACCACGGCCTCCGGCTTCACCTTGAGCACCGAGAGCAGGTGATCCGCGATTTCCCTGTAAAAGCGCAGGGTTTCGACGTTTTGCAGATCCCCGATATGCTGGCTCACAAAGGCCCATTCCCCGCGCGTGAGGCAGAGCGTGGACTTGAGTTCCGCGCCGGCGCCCAGCACGCAGGGGCCGTTTTCGCCCAGGCGCAGCGGCCGGGGCGCGAAGCCCCGCGCCCGACGGTACAGTATCGGAGGAAGAGTGGGGGAAGCGGGCGTGTCTATGCAAACCCCGCTTCGGAGTTTATGAGGTTGTCGGCAAAGTCCGTAAGACCGGATCCCCGCCTGCGCGGGGAGGACGCCCGGTAACGCCACGTCCCTGCATTTTTTGCACCCGTCATTCCCGCGCAGGCGGGAATCCGGTGCCTTGTTTTCTGCGGTATGGGATTTGTCATCCTCCCGAGATCCTGAAGAAAGCGGGCGAACGACCGAATCGTCCGTGCGTATGAGTATGTCGCGGTTGTGCAGCAGAAAAATGTCCGCGATGAAACCAAGGCTGGCGAGCGCCTCCCGGTTGCCAAGGCAGATGGGCTCGCCCCCCGCGTTGCCCGAGGTCATCACCAGGGCCGCCGGCCTGTCCGGGGGCAGAGCGGCGGCCCAACGGCCGAGCAGAACATGGTGCAGCGGCGTATAGGGCAGCATGATGCCCAGGGTGGGGCCGTCGGGCGCCACATCGGGAGCAAGAACAGGCAACGGGTGTTCGCAGATCACGATGGGACGCTCGGCGCAGCAAAGCAGTGCCTCCTCCTCCGGGTTGAGCAGGGCCAGGCGGCGCGCTTCGTCAAGCGAGGGCGTCATCACGGCCAGAGCCTTGTGGGGACGGTTCTTGCGCAGGCGCAGGGCGGCCACGGCCTCTGCGTTCGTGGCGTCGCAGGCCAGATGGAAACCGCCCAGGCCTTTGATGGCGGCGATCTTTCCCTTCAGCAGCGCGGCAATGATGTCGTCCAGGGCCTGATCCGAACTTTGCCGGGCGTGTTCTTCCGGGGAAGAAGGCCCGCCGGGCAGGGCCGTCCAGAGCCGGGGGCCGCAGATCGGGCAGGCATTGGGCTGGGCGTGGAAGCGCCGGTCGCGCGGGTTTTCGTACTCCTCCCGGCAGGCCGGGCACAGCGGGAAGCAGCTCATGGAGGTTTGCGCCCGGTCGTAGGGAATGGAGCGGGTGATCGTATAGCGCGGCCCGCAGTTCGTGCAGTTGGTGAAGGCGTAGTTGAAGCGGCGGTTTGCCGGGTCGCGCAGTTCGGCCAGGCAGTCTTCGCAGGTGCTCATGTCCGGGCTGATCAGCACGTCGTGGGAGGTGCCTTCCCCGCCTGCGCTCGGCAGGATGCGGAATTCCCGCTCGTCTCCAATCGGGGGCAGGGGATAGTGCCGGCAGGAGTTGATGCGCGCCAGGGGCGGAGCCTTGGCCGTGAGATCGCGCGCAAAGGCGTCCAGTTTGTCCGGCGGGCCCTGCACTTCCACGACCACGCCTTCCGCGTTGTTGCCCACCGTGCCGCTCAGGCCGTGCTCGTGGGCCAGCCGGAAGACAAAGGGCCGAAAGCCCACGCCCTGCACCTGCCCGGCCGGCAGAAATCCGCGTCGTTCCACAATGCTCATGGGAGCTATACATAGCGTGAAAGTGCGCTTTTGCACAGAGGCGTTCCTTGCGGGAAACGGGGGTATTCTGTATGCCCTTGGAAATCGAAATACAAGGATGTCTTTATGGCCGATCCGACACGCTTCCTGCTCAGTTGCGTCAACTCCGTGGTTTCGCTGATCGGTTTCGACCTGAACGCCGGAAAAGCCTTCTGGTACTGCCCGGCCGACAGGCTGCGGGCCTGCGGCGCGGCCTATGACGGCGAGAGTCTGCTCATCGCCACGGACAACGCCCTCACCCGTCTGAGCGCGGCGCACGGTTCGGAGCGGGTGCTGTTGCCGGGGCCGCACGAAAACCTGGCCCACGGCGTGCATGCCCTGG
>JAVBNZ010000047.1:0-5392 GCA_031551145.1 Desulfovibrionaceae bacterium
GCAACGGGCGCTGCCGGAAGATTTTCATTGGGCTGTGAAGGTTGGGGCGCGCTTTCGTCGTGGAGCGGCGCGGCCGGGGCGGCCGGCGCGGAAACAGGAGGAAGGCCCGGCAGGGAGGGGGAAGCGCGCAGATGTTCCAGAGCCTTGCAGGGATCGTCCTCCAGGGCTTTTTTGAGGCGCTCTTTTTCCGCGTCCAACTGTTCGTTGCGCGCGCGCTGCCCGTCTGCCAGGCGGGCCAGTTCCGCGTCGCGCGCCTGGGCGTCCCGCCACTGCAGCCGGGCGATCAGCCCGGCAAGCAGGAGAATGAGCAGGAGCAGCACGAGGCTCCAGAACAGAGGACGCCGGTACAGGGGAAGGGGAGGCGTTGCGGGCGGCGCGCCCGCGGGTTCCGGAGCCGGGGTGGAGGAAACTTGCGTCATGGCCTGACCTCAACCTTGCGTCTTGACGATTTTTCGCGCTACATGGCGTTGCCGGAATCCAGGCGCTGCAACTGCTCGTCCAGGGCGTTCTTCAACGCCGGGGGCAGGCCCATGATGTCGACGTTGAGAAAGCCGCGCACAATGGCCGCCGTGGCTTCGTCCTCGTCCAGGCCCCTGGCCATGAGGTATTCGATTTCTTCCTGGGCTATCTTGCCCACGGCCGCCTCGTGCGAAAGCTCCACGCCGTCCACGGCGGCGTCCAGCTCCGGCACGGCGTGGATGCGCCCCTGCCCGAGGATGAGCCCCTTGCATTCCAGATGCCCGCGCGCGGGCACCTGACTTGCGCCGATGAAGCCCCGGTTGATGATCGTGCCGCCCGTGGTCAGCGTGCGGGAAACAATTTCCCCGCGCGTGTCGGGCGCATCGAGCTGGAGGCGGTTTCCGCTGTCCACATGCGAACCCGGAGGGGCCAGAATCACGGAATTGAAGCGCGCCACAGCGCCCCGGCCGTTCAAAATGAGGTTGGGATACATCTGCAGATCCGCCACCGGATTGAGCAGCACATAGTTGTTCAGGAACACGGCGTCTTCGCCCAGCACGCCCACGGAGCGCGGCCGCACCGCCGCCGCCTCGCCCCAGTTGTGGATCATGGTGAAGGAGAGCCTGCCCCCCTTTTCCACATAAAATTCGGTGATGCCGAGGTGGGCCACGTCGCGCGTGCCGTGCGCCGTGGCGCAGCCGCCCAGGATGTTCAGTTCCGCGTCTTCTTCCACCACCACGATGTTGTGCACGTTCTGCCCCGTGCCCGTGCCCTTGATGAAAAGGCAGGACTGCACGGGCTCCGCGATTTTCACGCCCCTGCGCGCGCGGATGAAATAGCCGCCGTGCAGCCGATCGTGCGCGGCGCGGGTGAATTCGTCCTTGTCCGGGTCGATCAGCTTCCAATAGTATTGCGGCAGGCCGTCAAAACGCGTGAGGGCATCTTGGATGTTCATGATTTCAAGGCCGTCGCGCCTGCTGACGCAGTGCACGCCGGAATGATCCATGTGCATGAACGCGCCGCCGGCCGAAGCGTCTTCCACGTCTATGCCTGCGTGCACGAGTCGGGCGCGGTCGGCGGGGGAAAGCCGGCGCAGATCCTCGATGGGCGCGGCCTCGGCTCCGGTGAAGGAATAACGGGAAAGGTCTATGGTCATACAGCTTCCTGTCGATATTTGTTCAGCGGGGACAAGCCGCCCGCAAGGGAGGCTCCGGATTGACGACAACCCCATGTTATTCCGGAAAGACACTGGATTCCCGCCTTCCGGCTTTGTCAACAGCCTCAAGCGGCGCGGCAACACATCACAGCAAAGGCGCTTCCAGAATCTTGCCGTCCACGGAGCCCGCGAAACATCGCAGGCATTCCTTGTAGCCGTACTTGGCGATGTGATCGAGAATCTCTCTGGGCCTTGCCTCGCAGGCCAGGCGGCCGTTGTACATGACCTGGGCACGGTCGGCGGTGACATATTCCAGAATGTGTCCGATGTGCGTGATGATCAGTCCGCCGGTTTTGCGCAGTTCTTTACGCTCGCGCAGGGTGGCCCGGCAACTGTCGGGCATGCCGTCGAGCAGCCAGCGCACCGTGTTGCCCACCAGCGCCATGTTTTCCAGATCCACGCCCGATTCCGGTTCGTCAAACAGTACGAGATCCGGCTGTTGAGCCATAAGCTGCAACAATTCCGAACGTTTGATTTCCCCGCCGGAAAAGCCGGCGTTCACGTCGCGCTGCAAAAAGGCGTCGAAGTGGAGACGTTCGGCCAGTTCCAGCACGTCCGGTTCTTCAAGTTGCCGCTTGCGCGCGCACATGCGCACCAGCAGTTCCGTGGGCAGGCCGTGGATCGTTGGTGGGCGCTGAAAAGACATGCCTATCCCCAGGCGCGCCCGCTCATACATGGGTGCGCGCGTGATGTCCGTTCCCTTGAAGACGATGCTGCCCCGCGTGATCCTGTAATTCGCGAAGCCCATGATGCTCATGAGCAGCGTGGTCTTGCCCGAGCCGTTCGGGCCGAAGAGGATGAAGGTTTCTCCCTCCCGTATGGTCAGGTCGATGCCCTTGAGCACCGGCGCATCGCCCACGGATACGTGCAGATCGCGTATTTCAAGCATTTTCTGTTTCTCCCAGAAATTCGAGCACGTCGTAGTGCACGCTGTCGAGCAGCCTTGTCACAGCGTCCTGGCTTTCCTCCCCGGCGGCCATGCCGAGCAGATTCACCAGAAAAGCCGCGCGTCGCGCGTTGAGGCGCGCATGATAGCCGGGATGATCCTCCACCGGCACGGCGGCCAGCTCGGCCGCAAAAGCTTCGATATTCTCGGGCCGCAGGCCCTTGATATTTTCTATGCGTCCGTCCAGGTAGACCAGCGCGCCTTCCAGCCTGAGCATCACATCCCTGCCTTTGACGCGCGCCACACATACTTCCATGATATATATCCTTTACAACTTTTAACGGCAGTGGATCGAGAGCCGTATGAGGTGAAAACTTCAGCGGCGGAAAACCGCGTTGCACACCCCAAAAGGGGTCAAGGGGCCACAGCCCCTTGCGGGGTGCAGGGGCAGCGCCCCTGTAACAAACTATCTTGGCAAAATCATACGATTAAGTCCAGAGCGCGGCAAGGCGGGCCGCAAGGGCCTGTTCTTCCTGCGCGCGCAGCTGTTCCAGGCGCGTGAGAAGGGCGTGCATCTGTTCCGGTAGGGCTTCGGGCGGGCCGCTGTTGTCGATGACGCAATCGCAGGCCGCCAGCTTGCGTTCCTGGGGCCATTGGCGGGCGTCGAGCAGAGCCTGGGCCCCGGCGTCCAGGCCGCGCGAGGCTTCGAGGCGGGCGCGGCGCACGGCGTCGTCGCAACGCACGCCCACGAGCAGGGGCGCGGGAAAGGCCTCGTCAAAACTGCTGCGGCCGCTTTCGAGATAGAGCGGAATCTCGGCCGCCGCCGCGTCCGCACCGGCCTGTTCGGCCGCCAGACGGAACTGGTGGAGTTCGTGGCGCACCAGGGGGTGGATCAGGTCTTCCAATTCACGGAAAAGACCAGGCTCGGCGCGCAGGGCGGCCATAAGCGCGGCCCGGTCGACCGGAGCCTTGTCGTCCGGCACGAAGCGCCCGCCGAAGCGCTGTTTGAGCAGGAGCCGGCCGTCCCCGCCCACGTCGTAGAGCTTGTGCACGGCCGCGTCCGCGCTGAACGCGGGCAGGCCGGCTTCGGCCCACAGACGCAGGAAGGAGGATTTGCCGCTGCCCGGCGCGCCCACGATCACAAGCAGCCGCGTGCGGCGGGAAAGGGCGAGCGCGGTGCGGAGAAAATCCGAAGGCGGGGGGCTGCGCAACGCGATTTCCCCGCCGCCGGCCGGGTGGGGAAAGGCCAGGGCGTGGGCGTGGAGCATCTGGCGCGGCGCGGGGTCGTTGCTTTTTGTCCCGTAGAGCGCGTCTCCCCACAGGGGGAGGCCGAGATGGGCCAGATGCACGCGGATCTGGTGGGTGCGCCCCGTGAAGATGCGGACCTTGAGCAGGGAAAAGCGCCCGCCCGGATCGGCGTACAGAGTTGTGTAGCGGCTGTGCGCGGCGCGCCCGCCCCGATTTTCGGGCACCACGGCCATCATGATCTTGCGCGTGGGGTGGCGGCCGATGGGAACGCGGATTTCGCCCTCGGCCGGAGAGGGCACGCCGCGCGCGAGCGCGAGGTATTCCTTGCGCACGCCGCGCTCGGCAAAGGCGCGGGACAGGGCCAGGCGGGCTTCTTCATTCAGGGCCGCGACCATGAGCCCGCTGGTGTCTTTGTCCAGGCGGTGCACAATGCCGGGGCGAAAGCCCTCCATGGCGGCCAGGGAGGGAAAACGCGCCGCCAGGCGGTGGGCCAGGGTGCCTTGGGGGCAACTGGGGCACGGGTGCACGGTCAGGCCGGCGGGCTTGTTGATCACGGCCAGGAAGCGGTCCTGATACAGAACAGTCAGTTCCCCTTCCTCCGGGGTTAGGCGGGAGACGGCTTCCGGCACACCCACCGCCACACGGCAGCCGGGGCGCACGGGCGTTCTGGGGGAGGAACACGGCTCGCCGTCCAGGCTCACCCGGCCGTCCTTGATGCACTGCTTGATTTTCTCGCGGGACAGGCCCCGCCCGGCCAGAACGCCGGCCAGAAAAACGTCCAGCCGTAAGCCCGCGTCTTCAGGGCCGGGGACGAAGACCAGGCCGTCAACGGCCGGAGCCGGGCCGGGCGCGCGGGCCTGAAGGACGTCCGGAAGGGGGGCTGCTGTTTTTTTTCGGGCGCGCAAGGGGGCTTCCTGATTTCATTGCGGCATGCGGCATGCCGCGGGCTTTGCCGCCGTCCCGGCGGCCGGAGACGGAACAGGCCGTTTTCAAGCGGAATGGCGTCGCGTTTCAATGCCCGGCCCACGCGGATTTTGGCGGAACATCGCACAATGTTTCACCGGGAATCAAGCGCGCGTAAAATTTATCAGCGGCTTGACCGGGGCCGTTTCACGCTGTTAGACTCTCCCGGCGCGAACAGGCGCCTGTCCTTACCTCATCCGCCGCCCTCCAGGGCAGGAGTAATTCCATGGCTTTGCATATAGTAGACCATCCCCTGATCCGGCACAAGCTGGGTATTTTGCGCCGCCACGACATCCCCGTGCGGGAGTTCCGCTCCGTGGCCACCGAGCTGTGCCGCCTTCTGGCCTATGAGGCCACCAAGACCCTGCAGACGGAAAAGGTGACCATTCATGGCTGGGCCGGGCCGGTGGAGGTGGACCGCATCAAAGGAAAAAAAATAACGGCCGTGCCCATCCTGCGGGCGGGCATAGGCATGCTGGACGGTTTTCTGGACATGATCCCCGGTGCCCAGTTGAGCGTGGTGGGCATCTTCCGCAACGAGGAAACCCCTGAGCCCGTGCAGTATGATGTCAATCTGGCCAAGGACTTGCAGCACCGCACCGCGGTGATTCTGGACCCCA
>JAVBNZ010000020.1:0-8411 GCA_031551145.1 Desulfovibrionaceae bacterium
CGCCGACGCCCTGGCCGCCGTGCCCGTGCCCCATCCCAGCGCAAAGGCCGGAGAAATTCTGGGGCAAGGCCCGATCGGCGTGTGCGAGGGCGCGGCCCTGCTCTCGGCCGGCCCCGGCTCGACCCTGCTGCTGCCCAAGCGCGCGCAGGGCCGGGTCACTGTGGCCCTGGCGCTGCCGGCGCAAAATGCTTCCCCGCCCGAACGGCTTTGCGGCCCGGCCCCGCTGCGCGTGGTCGGCATCGGCCCCGGAGACGCCTCGAACATGACCGCCCAGGCCGTGGAGGCCGTGGCAGCCTCGCGCGTTGTGGCGGGCTACGGGCTTTATCTTGATTTATTGCCGCCGGAACTGCTGGCCGGCAAACGCCGCCTCTCCACCGGCATGCGCCGGGAGGCGGACAGGTGCAACGCCGCCATAGACGCGGCCCTGGAAGGCCTGCCCACGGCCATGGTCTGCTCCGGCGACGCGGGCGTGTACGGTATGGCGGGACTGATCCTCGAACTGCTCGAACAGCGCGGCCTGCTCGATCGCGTGCCGCTGGAAGTGGTGCCCGGCGTGCCGGCCCTCTGCGCGGCGGCTGCCCTGCTCGGCGCGCCGCTGATGCACGACTTCGCCTGCATAAGCCTGAGCGACCTGCTCACCCCGCTCGAACTCATCATGCGGCGCGTGGAGGCGGCCCTGAAGGCCGATTTCGTGCTCGTGCTCTACAATCCGCGCTCCAAGGGACGGCCCGCGCATCTGGGAACCGTGCTGGAAATCGCGCGCGAGGCGCGCGCCGCCGGCACGCCCGTGGGCCTGGTGCGCAACGCCTGCCGGCAGGGGCAGGAAGTGAGCCTGCACAGCCTGGAAGATTTTGATCCCGAACGGGCGGACATGCTCTCCATCGTCTTCATCGGCAACAGCGCCACGCGGCGCGCGGGAAACAGGCTGATCACGCCCAGGGGCTACAGGCTTTCGCGGCCTGCCGCCTCAGGGGCCGGAGCCGACTGAATCCCGAGCCTTCTCCCCGTCGTTCCCGCAAAAACGGCAAGCCGGTGCTGTAAAATCAATCCGTTCTGCGGCGCTCCGCTCCAAAATCACGGTACGGCAAAAGGCCGCATCCTGCACATCAGAATCGGCGGACCGATTGACACAACGTTACCCACCGGCTAATCTTTTCATGGAGTTTTCAACCTCATTCCGGCTCAAGGAGGATTATGCATGAAAAAGTTCCTGCTGCTCAGCTGTATCACGGCGGCGCTGCTCGCCATGGCCATGGCCGCCGTGGCCGCGCCGCCCCCCGTTCCCGCCGACGGGATCAAGATCGACAAAAACCCCAAACAGGTCGTCATTTTCAACCACAGCACGCATAAGGCCGAAAAGTGCGACGCCTGCCACCACATGGTGGACGGCAAGGAAAACTACGGCAAATGCTTTGAAGCCGGCTGCCACGACAACATGGACCGCAAGGACAAGAGCGTGAAAAGCTATTACAACGTCATCCACGCCAAGTCGGGCACCAAGTTCTCCACCTGCATGTCCTGCCATCTGCAGACCGCCGAAAAGATGCCGGACAAGAAAAAGGAACTGACCGCCTGCAAGCAGTCCAAGTGCCATCCGTAAAAAAATTTTGCGGGCGGCTTTGAGGGGGCTTTTCCTTCCTCAAACCCCGGCAAACGGGCAAAATGGGGCCGCGCACAGCGGCCCCTTGCCTTTTCGGGCTGTGTTTGTGTATCGTTACGGCGGCAGCTTCCGTTTCCGTTGTTCTTTCTTCAACACCAGAGGGATTCATGGTCGCGAAAACGAGCGCAGCCCCCGTCGATGACGAGGACATCATTGAGCTTACGGATATTATAGAACAGGGAACGCCTCCCTCATCCTCCGGCTCTTCTTTTGATGCCCAGCTCAACGATCTCATGAAGGGCGACGCCGCGAACGCGGATTTTGAAAGCGGCGGGGACGACGATCTGGACGCCCTGCTGGCTGAAATCAGCGCTTCCCCGGCGGATGCGCCCGCTTCCGCGCCCGCGCCGGAAAAGCCGTCCGTGAATCCGGACGAAACTCTGGAAATGCCGGATATGAAGGAAGTGGAGGATTTTTTCGGCGAACTCAAGCTGCCCTCCCAACCGCCGTTGGCCGCTCCCGCGGACAAAGCCGACAAGAATCTGGACGACGTTCTGAATCAATTGGTCGGCGGTCCGCAGGCCGTCAAGGCCGCGCCTTCGGCGGCCGACGAACTCGATCACCTGCTGGACGGCATAGCCCAGGCCGCGCCCACGACGACCGGCAAACCCGACGAGCCGCCGGCCGGCGTCACCCCGCAGGTCGAGTCCGCGCTTCCTGACGCCGATTCCCCTGCTCCGGCCGACGAACTCGACGATCTGCTTGAGGAATTTCAGCACACGGCCGCCGCTCCCGCTCCCCCGAAACAGGAACCCGACGAATCCACGCCGCCGGGTGACGAACTTGACGCCCTGTTTGAGAATGCCGCGCCCCCGAAAGCGGCGGCAGCCGAGTCCGTGCCGCTCGTTGACGAACTCGACGTGATGCTTGAAGAGCTTGCTCCGCAGGCGGACGCGGCCCTTCCGGCCCCTGAACCCACGGAAACCGCGACGGCCGCCGAACTTGACGCCCTGCTGGACGAACTGGCGCCGCACGGAGAAGAGCCTGCGGGGAAAAGCCCGTCCGCGTCCGTCCCGGCGGCATCCGAACCGCCGGCCGACGATCTCGACGCCCTGTTCGACGCTGCCGCTGCCGAAGCGGAAACACCCGCCCCCCGGCCTCCCCTGACTTTGGAACCCGCGCCCGGGACGGCCGCGTCAACGGCCGACGCTTTCGACGTTCTGCTTGCCGATCTTTCTCCGCAGACGGAACAGGCGGAAACCGCGCCGCATCCGGCTCTCGAAACGCCCGCCGCCGCGTCGGAAACAGCCGCTCCCGATCTGGACGCCCTGCTGGAGAGCATTGCGCCGAGCGCCCCTGCCGACCTGGACAGCCTGCTGGAAAATGCCGAGCCGGACGAATGCGCCTGCGAAGAAACATCGACCGCCGAAACATCGTTCCTCCCCGGCGGCAAACCTCCCATGCCGCCCGCGCCCGCCATGTCCCCCGTCGGCATCCTTCTGGCGGACATAGAAAGAAACACCGCTTCCTCGCCCGAAGCCCCTCTCACCGCCCCTCCGCCGCAGCTTCCCAGCCGATGGGATTATTTCCTGCTGGGCAGCGGCGCGCAGGCCAAGCCCGAAGACGGCGCGGACTACGAGCTTCCGCCTTCCCTGCAAAAGAACCTGGCGCACATTTTCGCGGAACTGGGGAACCTGCGCTCCGAAGCACAGGCGCGGGCCGAGGAACGAAAAAGCGAAGCGGAACGCGACGCCGCCCTGCATGAACACCTGGACAAGCTCGCGCAACGCCTGGGCGTTCTGGAACAGGCCGGGCAGGACGCGGCCGCTCCGGCCGGCGCCGATGCGCTTGATGGCCTGACCGCGCGGGCCTCCGATCTGGAAGAACGCCTGAACGCCCTGGAACAGGCCGGGGGGGACGCTCCCGCCGAAGCGGACGTGCTTGACGCCCTGGCCATGCGCACCGCCGAACTGGACGGGCGTGTGCGGGCTCTGGAAGGCGGCGCGGATACCGGCAAAAACGGCCCGGCGGAATCCGCCGCCCTGCGCGAGACCCTCAGCGGGCTGGAATCCCGCCTGGAGGCGGCGGAAAACGAGGCACGGGCACTGCGCGCGCAACTCGAAACCGCTGCCCGGCCCGATGAAAGCGAGGAAGTGCAAGAACTTAAACAGGCTCTGACGGACGCCGGGGAGCGCATGCGGAGCCTGGAGGCCCGGCTGGAGCAACTTGAGGGCGAAGCCGACGCAAAAGTGGAACGAGCGGCGGCAGCCGCGGCCGCGCGCATCATCCGGGACGAACTGATGCCGTTGGTGGAGGAGCTGCAGGGCTAGAGTAATTCACGGGCGGCTATTTCAAGCGTCAATTGTTCCAGAGGGACTGCCGGCACCACGTTTTTTTCGCTCCTGCCCTTGTCGGATGAAAGCTTTTTGTTACGGTTGAGTACGATAAGAGTACACTCCCTTCATACAAAGTTCATCCTCCCCGGCGGATAACGAAGACTCCTGCAGTGTCGGCAGCCCTGAAACTTGATGATGGATAATTTCAATAAAAGGGAGGGGGCCGGCCGTTTCCTTTCTTTTTTGCCCGTCCGGTTTCGACCGCTGTTGGCCGAGGCCGTTCCCCACGGACGGGTTTTTTTTCGAGGAGATCCCTTTGGATAAGCTGCAGAAAGAAGCCGTTCAGGTCGCCAAGGAAATGCTGGCGAAATTCATTGAAACGCGCACCGTCTCTCCCAACAATTTCGCGGACGTTTTTCCGGCGGTCTACAAGGTCGTGTACGACACCCTGCGCGCGCGGGACGAGGGACGGGACGAACAGTGAGTTCCCCTTCCCCGACGAACGGAGCGCCCGAAGAGCACGGGCGCCGCGTGGCCTCCATGTTCGGGCGCATCGTGCCCCGCTACGACCTGCTCAACCACGTGCTCAGCCTGGGCTGCGACCGCCTCTGGCGCGCACGCCTGGCAAAAGCCGCCGTTCCCGGCCCCACGGGCCGCATCCTCGACATCGCGGCGGGCACTTTCGATGTTTCTCTGGCCTTGCGCAGGCAATGGCCGCACGTGCTTGTGCCCGCAGTGGACTTTTGCCTGCCGATGTTGCAAAAAGGGCGCAGCAAGCTGCGCGGCCGGGACGGGGAGCGCATTCTTCCCATTGCGGGGGACGCAACCCGCCTGCCCTTGCCCGACGCCTGCGTGGACGCCTGCACCATGGCCTTCGGCATCCGCAACATCAAGGCCCGTGAAACGGCCTTTGCGGAAATGCTGCGCGTGCTCGTGCCCGGCGGTTCGGCCTGCGTGCTGGAATTCGCCTCAAGCCGCGAGCGCATTTTGGGGGGGCTGTACAATTTCTACCTGGAGCGCCTGCTGCCCTCTCTGGGCGGCCTGATTTCGGGAGACGCGAAAGCCTACTCCTATCTGGCGGAGAGCATACGCGACTTTCCGGATGCCGCGGCGCTGGAGGCGGAAATGCGGAGCGCGGGTTTTGCCCGCACCCGCTTTACGCGGATTTTTTCAGGTATTGTGAATTTGCACGTGGCTGAAAAAGCTCAATAGAAGCCGGCCACCATATTTTTGCCATGGGCAACGCCGAAAAAAGCCGGAGCGAGCCGAAAACCCCATTTTTCGGCGAAGCGGTTTTGAGGTGGCTTACAACCTTTCGACCAGGGGAAAGAGCATGTCCGACACCCTCGTTACGACCCGCCGGCTTTTGTCCGCGCTGCTGCTTGTTTCGGCCCTGGGCCTGAGCGCCTGCGGCATACAGAAAGGCTCGCCCGCCCCGGCGACCGACCCGGACAGGGAAGTGGGCCAGGGAGAACTGCTGGCCGCCCCGCCGCCGGTGACGGAACGACGCCTGGACGACCCGACCGGCGCTCAGCCCGCCCCGCGCTACAATGCCCCGGCGCAGCCGGCTCCCGCTCCCGTTGCCCCGGCCCCGCAGAGCGCGCCGCCCACGGCTCCCGTCACGGGCGAACCCGGCCCCGGCTACATCGTTCTCCAGCCGGGTGAAACCCTGGGCTACATCAGCGCGCTGTACGGGGTTTCGGAACGCGATCTCGTCGCCTGGAACGGCCTTTCCTCCCCCAACGACGTGCGCGCCGGGCAGCGCCTGGCCGTGCGCCGGCCGGCGGGAAGCGGATCCGCACCCGCCCATCAGGCGGCCCAGCCCGCGCAATCCCCGCAGTCCACGCAGTCCACGCAATCCGGACAATCCGGGCAGCCCGTCCGGAACCATCCCGGCCCGGCAACGGAAAGCGACGGCACCGTGGTTGTCGCGCCGGGGCAGAGCCTGTCGGGCATCGCTAAAAGCCACGGCGTCACCACGGCCCAGTTGCGCGAATGGAACAAGCTGAAGAGCGACACGATCAAGGCCGGCCAGACCCTGCGCGTGCAGCCCTCGGCCGGGGCCGACGGCGCGCTGGGCGCGCCCGGCGCCGCGCCGGCCGCCGAAGGGCGCATGGTGCTGCGGCCCGAACAGGGCGCGGACGCGCCCGATTCCGAGGGCATGATCACCGTGCGCTCCGGCCAGAGCCTTTTGGGCATCGCGGCCAAGTACAAGGTGAGCGCGGCCAACCTGCGCAAATGGAACAACCTGAAGAGCGATCAGCTCAAAATCGGCCGGCAGCTGCGCGTGCAGCGTCTCCACACGGTAAAGCCCGGAGAGAGTCTGGGAGGCATCGCCGCGAAGTACAAGGTCAGTTCCAAGGCCATTATGCAGGCCAACAAGCTTACCAACCCCGACATCGTGCCCGAGGGCCGGCAGCTTATTATCCCTTAACGTAATATAGAGAACACCGTGATACGCCTGGATGAACTGACCGCACGCGAACGCCCCCTGGCCGTGGTGGGCCTGGGCTATGTGGGCCTGCCCCTGGCCGTGGCCTTTGCCCGGCACTGCCGGGTCATAGGCTTCGACATCAACAAGGCCCGCATTGATGAACTGCGCGGCGGCAAGGACCATACCCGGGAAGTGGAAGAATCCTCCCTCAGCGCGGCGGATATCGAATACAGCGACGATCCCGCCGTGCTGGCCGAAGCCGGGGTGATCATCGTGGCCGTGCCCACGCCCATCGACGCGCACCGCAAGCCCGATCTCAGGCCCGTGCTGGGCGCGGGCACCACGGTGGGCCGGCATATGTCCAAGGGCTGCGTGGTGGTGTTCGAATCCACGGTCTACCCCGGCCTGACTGAAGAAATCTGCGTGCCCTTACTGGAGAAGGAATCCGGGCTTACCTGCGGCCGCGACTTCACGGTGGGCTATTCGCCGGAGCGCATCAACCCCGGCGATAAAGTGCACACGCTGGAAAGCATCGTCAAAATCACGGCCGGCTCGGACGAAGCGACCTCCGAACTGCTGGCCGGACTGTACGGCCTGGTGGTGAAGGCCGGCATCCACAAGGCGTCGAGCATACGCGTGGCCGAGGCCGCCAAGGTGATCGAGAACACCCAGCGCGACCTCAACATCGCGCTGATGAACGAATTCGCCGCCATCTTCCGCCTTATGGACATCGACACCCTCGACGTGCTCGAGGCGGCCGGCACCAAGTGGAACTTTCTCCCTTTCCGCCCCGGCATGGTGGGCGGGCACTGCATAGGCGTCGATCCCTATTATCTCACCTTCAAGGCTGAGGAACTCGGCCTGCATCCCCAGGTCATCCTGGCCGGCCGGCGCATCAACGACGGCATGGGCAAATACCTGGCGGAAAACATGGTCAAGAGCCTCATCCGCCTCGGCATACGCGTGAGCGGGGCCAAGGTGGGAGTGCTCGGCTTCACCTTCAAGGAAGACGTGCCGGATCTGCGCAACACCAGGGTCGTCGATCTGGTGCGCGAACTGGAAGAATACAGCGTGCGCGTGCCCGTGCACGATCCCCTGGCCGATCCGGCCGAAGCCCTGCGCGAATACGGCCAAAAACTCTCGCCCCTGGACGAACTCACGGAATTGGACGCCCTGATCCTGGCCGTGCCTCACAAAAACTACCGTGAACTCACGCCGGCCGTCCTGCGCGAACGCTTCAAGGCGCCGGAGCGGGCGCTGATCATGGACATCAAAGGCTTTTTCGACCGCCGGGCCGCGGCCGAGGCCGGTATCACCCTCTGGAGACTGTAGCCGGTGCGTTTGTTATGCGCGCTGGCTACGCCCCTGGAATTCACGGCCCTTTTTCCTGATCTGCCTGTTCCGGAAGAGCACGCGGCCCTGCCTCTGCCCGCCCTGCCGGGAAAGCGGGCCGGGCATTGCGCCTGCATCACCGGCGTGGGGCCGGTCAACGCGGCCCTGGCCCTGAGCCGCATTCTCGCTCTGCATGGGGAAATTGAAGGCGTGCTCTCCATCGGGCTGGCCGGCTCGTTCGACCTTGCCCGCGCCCCGTTGGGGGCCGTTACCCTGGTGACGGAAGAAATTTTTCCCGAATACGGTCTGGCCTGGGACGAAAATACGGACGCCCGCGCCCTGGGCTTTGCCCAGTGGACGGGGCCGGGCGGGCCGGTGTTCGACCGCCTGCCGCTTGCGGATCTCTCCGCTCTGGGCTTGCCCGAACCTGCAGGCTGCGTTGCGGGGCCTTCGCTCACCGTGGCCGGGGTTACGGCGGGCCCGGCCCGCGCGGCGCGGCTTTTCGAGCGCTATGCCCCCCTAAGCGAGAACATGGAAGGCTTTGCTGTTGCCCTGGCCTGCGCGCGCGCCGGGCTGCCCTGCGCGGGGCTGCGCGTCATCTCCAACAAGGTGGGATCGCGCGCGGAAGCGGACAGAGCCTTTGCCGCCGCGCTTGCGAAACTGGGCGCAATAGGGCAAGACTTGTTCGGCGCATAACGGTTCTGTTCCC
>JAVBNZ010000088.1:0-36861 GCA_031551145.1 Desulfovibrionaceae bacterium
TCTCGCTTCTTTCGCCGCGAATTCCGCCCGCGCCTCCGCGTCGATGCGTCTGGCCTCCTCGATGGCCGCCGCACGTTCGGGACTGTTCAGCCGCGCATGCACGCGGGCCGTGGCCGCGTCGTCGCGGGCGAACAAAGGCCCTGCCGCAAAAAACAGCAGGGCCAGGGAAAAAGCCGGGACACACAGAAAAAGACGGGCAGGGCGCGGCATGTGGGTCTCCTCTGTTGCTGCGCGCAAACGCGCCGGCGCGTGGTAGTGACATTTACGGGGAATACGGCAGGGAGCGTATCCTGTTTTATTGCGGGTAAGCAAGGCCCAGCGGCAAAAAAGAAAATCCGCCTTTTTGGAAAAAAGTTCAAGAAAAGCGGATTTTGTGGTTTAAAATAATGTTTCTTTAGAAAGAATTTTTCAGGCAAGCTGGATTTCGAGCTTTCTTCCTAGTGCCCGCGCTGCTTTTTCGAGGGTTTGAAGACTCGCTGCCGGATTCGCAGGGTCAAGAAGACGGTTTACGGAAGCCCGGCTTGTTTTCATCCTGGCCGCAAGCTCGGTCTTGGTAATGCCCGCCTTTTTCATTTCCTGTTCGAACTGCCAAGCGAGAACGGCCTTTGCGGCATGGGCGGAACACTCTTCAAGGATTCCCTGTTCTTCGAGGAAGCTATCAAATGTAGATCCGACATGGTACTTTTCCATAAATCACCTCAAATTTGCCTTGCGATGCCTCGCAAGATCAAGATCCGCCTTCGGCGTCGCCCGGGTTTTTTTGATAAAGCCATGTAAGAGACACATACTCTCGTTGTGGATGCAGAAAATGATTCTGGCTGCCCGTCCGCCCGTAATGCTGCTTCTGATTTCCCAGAGGCCTTCCCCAAGAGGGCGACATACCGGCATGCCAACGGGCCAACCCATTTCCACGATCTTGATGTCTTTGCCGACGAGGGTTGAGTCGGGTTTGCCAAGTGCCGATAGAAATTCCCTCACGGGCTCCCGGCCGGATTCTGAGCGGGCGAAGGTCGCTGGAAGTTTTTTCATGCGGCTCTTGTATCAAAAAAGATACATTTCAAGGGAGAGAGTGTCAAGCCCGTTTCTTCGTTCTTTTCTTTGCGGGGGCGCCAAAAATGCTGACTGCCGGTGCGCATGTCGCAGCGCGCTGCGACCTTGTTATTCCGCCTCGGCTTCGGCTTTTTCGGCCTTGTCGCCCTTTTCCTTGGGCGGCGGGGGCGGGGGCAGAAGCACGGAGCCGTCGGAGCCGACCATGCTCAGGGCGCGCGCGGGGCAGGCTTCGACGCAGGCCGTAAGCTTCTTGCCTTCGCTCATGCGCCAGCCCTTGCACATGTCGCAGCGCACGGCCACGTCGTGGCGGGCGCGCTGGGCCATGGTTTCGCCCTCTTCGCCGGGCATGCCGAGGCGCTCCATGTCGATGGCCCCGTAGGGGCAGACCTGAATGCACATCTTGCAGCCCGCGCAGAACTGCACGCGCATGACGATGTCGCCGCCGGGCTCCTGCTGGAGGGCCGTGGTGGGGCACACCGCCACGCAGGGCGCGGGCACGCACTGGTGACAGCGCACCGTGGTTTTGAAACCGTCCCCCTTGACGACCTGCACGCGCGAGACAAGCTCGTCGCGGCGCTTCATGGCGTCCTTGAAGCTCAGGCCGTGGTGGGCCGCGATGCAGGCCACCTCGCAGCGCCGGCAGGCGCGGCATTTATCGGGAACGGCTTCTATATGGTAATGCGGTTGTAGGCTCATGCCGAAGCTCCTTTCATATAAATACGCGTTTCGCGGTCAAATACCTCGTCAAAGCCGTTTTTTGCTTCGGTCGAGTACCGAAGAGTATCTCTCCGCAAAAAGACGGCTTTTCCTCGTCTTTGTCGCACGCTCCGCTTATTTTTGGACAAGTTCTAAATCGCCATACTCAAACGTGGATTGAACCCGGCTTACGCCGCGGGCGGTTTTTCGGCGGAGATGCTCACGATTTCGCATTCCCGCCCGCCGCTGAATGTTATGTCCGCACCCCCGCAATGGGGGCAGACAAAGCGGCGGACCGTCAGTTCGAACGCCTGCCCGCATTCCGCGCAGCGCGCGGGCAGGGGGGCTTTTTCCACTTCCAGGGCCGCGCCCTCGGCCGCGCTTTTTTCCGCCAGCAGTTCAAAGCAGGCGCATAAGGCGTGCGCCTCCACGGAACTCAACAGGCCGATGCGCAGGCGTATTTCCGTAATGCGGCGCACCCCGTGCTTTTTCGCCTCTTCCAGCACGATGCGCAATATGCCCTGCGCCAGGGCGGTTTCGTGCACGGGCTCAGCGCTCCGTGCAGGAAACGCAGGGGTCGATGCTGTTGGTGATCAGGGCCGTGTCCGCCACGGTGCTGTCCTTCATCATCACGGCCAGCGCCTCCCAGTTCATGTAGGAAGGCACCCTCCACTTGAGCCGGGCCGGATGGTCGGTATCGTTGGTGCGTATGTAATAGAACACCTCGCCGCGCGGCGCTTCGGAACGGGCCACGGCCTGGCCGGGACGGATCTGGCGCATGTCCGTCTTGTAGGCGCCGGGGGGCATGTGGGCGCAGCACTGGCGGATGAGCCCGATGGATTCGAAAAGCTCGCGCAGCCGCACCAGGGCGCGGGAATGCACGCAGCAGCCCTCTTCGGTGATTATGTTGAAGGAAAGCTTGGGATAGGCGGCATAGGGCGAATCCTTGCGCACGTCCATCACCAGGCCGGAGCCGCGCGCCACCGGGCCGACCACGCCGAGACGCACGGCGTCTTCGCGCGGCAGCAGGCCGAGACCCCTGGTGCGGCCGAGAATCATGGCGTCGGTCGCATAGATGTCCATGATTTCCAGGCAGGAATCCTCGACCTCGCGCAGCTTGTCCGTGATGTAGGCGAGCAGCTCGGGTTCCACGTCGAATTTTACGCCGCCTATGCAGTTGGAGGCGAGGTTCATGCGGTTGCCGTAGACGGTTTCTTTTATATCCTGCATGATTTCACGCACTTCCATAACATGCATGAAGAGCGACTTGAAGCCGATAATGTGCGCCTGAATGGCCAGATTGAACAGGTGCGAGGAAACGCGCTTTATTTCCTCGGCCAGCACGCGCAGCCGGCCGGCGCGCTCCGGAATGGTGAGCATGAGCAGACTTTCCACGGCCATGCAATACGTGAAGGAATGGCTGTTGGAGCAGAGGGAGCAGACGCGCTCGGTCAACGTGGTGTTCTGAAAAAGGTTGCGCTGGGTGGCCATGGCTTCCATGCCGCGATGCACGTGGCCGGAGGTCAGCTCCACCTTGCGTATGATTTCTCCGTCCACCGTGAGGTGGAAATAGACCGGTTCCTCCAGGGCCACGTGCACGGGGCCCAGGGGCAGGGTAAAGTTTTCGGGCGCCGGGGGCGCGGGGGCGTGAACGCTCATGAGCGGGCCTCCTCAGGGTTCGCGGACGCCTGCGCGGCGGCGCTTTTTTCTTCGGCCCTGGCCCGATCCTGAAGGATTTTTTCCCACAGGTCCGTGGTGCAGGCGCCGTTCATCATGATGGAGAGAGGCACGGCCTCGCCCAGTATGCCTTCCTCAATGTCGTCGTCCAGAAAGAGGCGGCGGGGGTTGGGGTGTCCGTCCACCTGCACGGCGTAAAGCTCGCGCATTTCGCGCTCATGCCAGTCCGCGTTGGGAAAGATGGGCGTGATGGAGGCCACGGCCGGCCATTCCTGGTCGAGGGTGATGGTGACGGTGTAGATCACGCTTTTGTCCACCTCGAAATGGTAGGCCACGTCCTGCACCGGGTCGGTGAGGCGTTTTTTGTTGTAGGCCGTGATCATGGTCAGGCGCGCTCCGGCCTCGGCCATAATTTTGGCGGCCTGGGGCAGCCGGCGCGGCGTGGGCAGCACGTACCACACGTAGTCGTTGCCGTAGGCGTCCTTGGTGCAGTGCGCGCCTTCGCCGCCGGCGCTCAGGGCGTCCAGGGCCGCTTCAAGATTCAGGCGTGTTTCGGGAACCATTTTGGGCCACCTCTAAGATATGGTTTTTCGCGTCTTCCACCCGGCGGCATTTGGCGCAGAGGTGGGTGATGTGCTCCGGGTCGATGTCCGGATTGTAGGCATAGAGCTTTTTCGCCACCTCAAGGGGCAGGGCGCGCATTTTCACGCCGCAGGCGGTGCAGCTCACATAGGGCACGAACTGCCGTTCCAGCCATTCGTATTTCTGTTCCTGGGGATGGGCGTTGTGCCAGTCCGTGGACAGGGTGACGGCCCCGACCGGACAATAGGTGCGGCAGTTGGCGCACAGGCAGCAGGAGTTGTGCCACACCGTGATGTCGTAGCCTGACTGGTCGGGCCGCTGCTTGATGTTGATGGCCCCGGCCGTGCAGACGTGCTTGCAGATGCCGCAGCCCATGCACAGCTCGGGATCGATCTTCACCTTGCCGCGAAAGCGCGCCGGCGTGAAGGTTTCGCCCAACGGGAAGGGATCGGTCGAAGGCCCGGCCAGCACGTTGTTGAAAAGTATTTTGAGAAAGCCCGACATCTCAGCCCTCCAGGCGTTTGAGCCAGATGTCGCGCGCGAGCAGCACCCCTTCCAGGATGGACTGGGGCCGCGGCGGACAGCCGGGTATGTTGACGTCCACGGGAATATAGCGATCGATCGGGCCTTCAATGGAATAGCCCTCGCGGAACACGCCCCCGGAAATGGGGCAGATGCCCACGGCCACCGTCACTTTGGGCTCCGGAATTTCCTCCCACACCCTGAGCACCCGATCCTTGACCCGCGTGGTCAGCGGGCCGGTGATCAGCACCACGTCGGCATGGCGGGGGCTGCCGCAGTATTTGCAGCCCAGGCGTTCGACGTCGTAGCGGGGTATGCAGGCCGTGGTGGCCAGTTCCACGTCGCAGCCGTTGCAGGATCCGGCGTTGATGCGGAACAGCCAGGGGGAACGCACGGAAAGTTTTTTGAGCAGATTCACCGTTATCTCCTCTCAACGAGTCGATTTCACAAACAAGCGCCCGTTTTTTACAGGAACCACACCAGACCGAGGCTGACGAGCGACAGCACGGTGGGGTATTTCACATAGAACCAGAAGGCCTGATCCACGCGGAAACGCCCCGTGGCCGCCTTGACCAGCGTGAGCGAAACCACCATGAGCAGCAGGCATTTGAACAGGAACCAGAGCAGATTGAGGAACATGTTGTCCCCCAGCGTGCCGGGAAAAAACATGGTCACGCCCAGGCCCAGCACCACAAAGCTTTTCAGGGCCGAGCCGAGTTGAAAGAGCGCCAGCGGCGGGCCGCCGTACTCCAGCAGGGGGCCTTCGATGATTTCGGTCTCCGCCTCGGGAATGTCGAAGGGCACGACGCCCATGGTCCCCGGCAGGAACATGAGGTAGGCCGCAAAGGCGGGCAGCATGACGGGATTGAAGCCGAACTGTCCGGCCTGGGCCTGATACCGCACCACTTCGGCCAGCGAGAATTCCGCGCCGCTGCCCAGGCCCTTGCCCGCCATCATGGAGACGGCCAACAGCACGCAGAGCAGGGGCAGTTCATAGGCCAGCATCATGACCATCTCGCGCGAAAAGCCCACCGCGCCGAAGGGCGAGCTGGAGGCAGATCCCCCCAGCATGAGCGCGATGGCCGGGATGGGCAGCAGGTAGAAGATGACCAGCAGATCGCCCGTGTTCATCAGCCCCTGGTAGACGCCGGGAATGGGAATGAAGGCCGCGCACACGGCCATGCCGGTAAAGCCCACCACCGGCGCGGCCAAAAAGGCTTTGACGTTGGCCGTTTCGGGGATCAGCGTTTCCTTGGTCAGCAGTTTCGCCACGTCCAGCCAGGGCTGGACCAGCGGCGGCCCCACGCGGCGCTGGAGGCGGGCCTCCATGCGGCGGTCGAGCGCCTTGAAGAAAAGCCCCACGGTCAGGGCAAAAATCCCGCCGGGGAAAACAATCATATGCACAAGCGCAAGCAAGGATTCCATAGCGTTTTCCTCAGCTGTTTTTCGGAGCGTGGTCGACCGTGCCGAAAAGGGCGCGCGTCAGGCCGCCGTATATGCCGGCCGGGTTCATGCGGCTGGTCGCTTCTTCCGGCGGCACGCCGCAGGTGTGCACGGTGGTCGTGCGGCTGTTGGCTTTAACAAAGCGCATAAGGCCGAACCAGGCCCCGCCGAAGGCCACAAAGACCATAAGCGCCACGGTGGTCGCGTTCCAGGCGGCCGCGCCCGAGGTAATGCCCGTCAGGGCCACGTTCAGGGTGGGCACGTCGTATTCCGCGAGAATGCCGTTGATCGGCTCAAGCAACAGGCCGGGGAAGATGCCCGTGATCACCGCGCCCGCCGAAAGCAGCAGCATGGGCACGAGCATGACCTTCGGCGCTTCCTTCACATCCTCCAGGTCGGGGGCCGGCTGGCCCAGGAAGGCCGCGTGCAGGAATTTGGCGATGTAGGCCAGCGTGATCACGCTGCCCACCAGGGAGAGCAGGGCCAGGAAGGGTTCACCCGCTTCCATGAGCGCGTGGTAGATGATCCACTTCGAGGTGAAGCCGTTGCTCGGCGGCACCCCCACCACGGACAATCCCCCCACGGCAAAGGCCAGCAGGGTCAGGGGCATTTTACGGCCCACGCCGCCCAGGGAATCCAGAGTGTGCCTGCCGGTTTGCAGCATCACCGCGCCGCAGACCAGGAAGAGCAGATCCTTGAAGAACACGTGGTTGGCCACGTGCAGCAGCCCGCCCGCCAGACCCAGGCTGGAGCCCACGGCCACGGCGAGCACCATGTAGCCTATCTGGCTCACCGTGGAATAGATGAAGATCAGCTTGAGGTCGGTCTGGAACAGGGCCTGTACGGCGGCCATGATGATGGTGATGCCGCCTATCCACATGACCGCGTACTGCACAAAGCCCAGGGCCGTTACATCCAGAGCCAGGCCGGCGGCCAGCGGCACGGCCAGCAGCAGGAAGAGTTTTACGAGCCCCAGAACGGCGCTCTTCAGCAGCACCGAGGAGATATAGCCCGACACCGGCGTGGGCGCGAGCGCCGGGTGCATCTGCCAATCGATGCGGAAGGGAAGCTGGGCCGCCTTCATCACAAAGCCGACGGCCAGCAGGGCCACGGCCGCCGCGACCGTCGGGGAGGCGAAGCCTTCCGGCCCGGCGGGGTACAGCGCTTCTATGGAGGCGGAAAGCGGGCAGGCCGGCCCCAGCAGGGCCATGCCCACAAAGATGAAGCCCGCCCCGAACACGTTGAAGAGAAAGTATTTGAAGGCCTCGCGCAGGGCGTCGCGCGTGGCCTCGTGGGCAATGGCCATATAGAGCGCCCAGGAACTCATGATCTCCCAGAAGAGGAAGAAGCTGAACAGGTATTTGGCGGAGGCGATGCCGATCAGCCCGGCGCACATGCAGCAGAAGGCGGAATAAAAGCGCCACTGCTGCGTGCCGTGATCCAGATAGCCCACGGCGTAGGCCATGTTCAGCGCGCCCACCAGGGGCACGATCAGGGCGAAGGCGTAAGAAAGCGTATCCAGCTCCCGCGCGGCGACCGCCACGCAGAGCGCCGAGGCCAGCAGCACCATTACGGCCGCCCAGCCGGCGCGGGCCGGGTTTTTCCGCAGCAGCGCGGGCAGCAGGGCCCCGGCAAAGGGCAGGACGACATAGACGGGCCAGTGCACGACGATGGAGTCGAACACGCTCTGCATTTGCGGGGACATGACGAAAAAGGCGTCCGCCGCCGGCCGCACAAGGTCGGTCACCAGTTGCGGAGCCAGACCGGGCAGCAGGCAGCAGGCGGCCAACAGGGCCAGAGCGGCCCGCATGGCCAAGGGAGCTTCCTCGACCTCGGGCGCGTCGGCGGGGCGTTCTTCAAAGACCAGGGTGCGCAGAATGCGCGTGTAATAGATCAGGCCGATCAGGCTGCCGACGAGCACGGCGGCGGCCAGTTCCACATGCCCGGCCGAGACGCAGGCCTGGATCATCAGGTATTTGCTCATGAACGCGCCGAAGGGGGGCAGACCCATCACGGAGATAATGCCCACAACCATACAGCTCACCGTCCAGGGCATCTGTCTGCCCAGGCCGGCCAGATCGGAAAGCCTGCGAGAGCCGGCGCGCAGAATCAGCGCGCCCGCGCCGAGAAAGAGCAGGTCTTTCATGATCGCGTGGTTGATCACATGGGCCAGCGCGCCCACGGTCGCCAGCCAAGTGCCCAGGCCGAGCACCAGGGTGATTTCGCCGAGCTGGCCCAGGGTGGAATAGGCCAGCATGCGTTTGATGTCGCTCTGCTTCAGGGCCATGATTTCGCCGTAGGCCAGGGTGAAGGCCCCCATGAGCGTGACGCACCAGCCGAACCAGCTGAAGCCGGACGGACCGGTCAGGCGTTCCAGAGCCGGGCCGCCCAGGCCCATGATCAGCACGAGGCCGAAAATGCCCATCTTGGTGATCAGCCCGGAAAGCGGGCCGGAAATCGAGGAAGGCGCGGCCGGGTGGGCGTCGGGCAGCCAGGAATGCAGGGGCACCAAGCCCGCCTTGACGGCCAGACCCGCCAACAGCAGCGCCAGGGCGATCTGAAGCATCTGCGGCGTCAGGCCGGCAAGGGCCGCGTTCACGATGTCGGGGTTGAACTCTCCCCCGCTCAGCAGCAGGAGGCCGGGCAGCATGAGGAACGCGCCGCCCGCGCACATGACGTAGTATTTTTTGGCCGCGTTCAGGGCCACGTGATCGCCTTCGTGCGCCACCAGGAAGTAGGAGGCAAAGGTCATCAGCTCCCAGTAGCCGTAAAAGCCGCCGGGCTCCGTGCTCGTCACTATGCCCGCCAGCGAGGCGAAGGTGAGCGGCAGGAAGAAATAATAGGCCGCCGGCCTGCGGCTGTGGGCCATGTAGCCCCAGGAATAGAGCGTCACGATGACGCCCACGCCCGTCACCAGCAGGGTGAAAAGGCGGGCCAACGGCGGCAGCGGGGCGTACAGGGCCAGAACAAAGGCGCAGATCGCGGTCAGCAGGGCCAGGGGCGCGCGCAGGCGCGCGTCGATCAGGCTTGAGAGCAGGCAGACGAACGCGCCCGTGTAAAGCGCGAAGGCCGTGATGTGCCAGGTTCCGCCGTGCGGGCCGGCCGCGCCGATGGCGTGGGCCAGGGATGCGGTCAGGGGATCGCGCCACAGGCAGAGCGCGGCCGCGATGAAGGCGAAAACCAGCACGCCGAGCGGAGCGCGGAGTTCCCGGCTTGCGGAGGGAGCGTCCGCGCCTTCCAGGCAAACCTTCTGCACCGCTTCCACGCTCAGCCAGATGAATACGGTCGCGCAGGCGGCCGCGAACACGGCGGCCCATATGCCCAGATAGGCCACGCCCTGCATGATGAGCACGCGGCCTTCCGGCACGAGCAGGGGCGAGCCTCCCAGCGCGGCCAACAGCCCCAGGCCGAAAAGCCAGGCCGGAAGCGGCCTGCGCGCGACCGCGCCCCGCAGGGCCGGGGCCGTGGGTTCACAGACGCCCGCGCACAAGGCCCGCAGGGCGGTATAGGCCAGTCCGCGCGCGGCGAGCTGGAAGATCAGGAAGAGCAGCGCGCCCGCCGTGCCCGCCGCCGATCCGCTGCCGAAGCCCATGAGCATCAGGCCTCCGTCGGCCAGGGCTCCCCAGAGGATCAGGGCCTGAAAATTCCCCCGTGCCCGCACGGCGCGGCAGGTGCCGTAGAGCAGGAACAGCGCTCCGAGAAACAGCAAAAAGGAAAATCCGGAAAAAAAATGTGATGGCGGCGTCATAAGCGTCCTCACGGCAAAAGATTAGGCGTACACTGGGAGGGTGCGGACGCGAAGCATCGGCCAAGGCCGTGTTGCGCATCGGCGCGGAAGGTTCGGAAGAAAAAGACGGGCAAAGGGGAGGAAGCGCATGTTCGGCATGTCTGCCGGCGCGGTGTGGAGCGCCCTGGTTGAGGAAAGCGTTTCGCAAGGGAGTGTGCGTCTCACGTCTGCTACCTATTTGTTCGCTCAAACAAAGTCAAGGTTGCAGCCGCAAGGGGGTCATGCTTTGATCCGAGAGATCGAAAAGCAGCATGCCGGAAGGACAATCCTTGCCCGCAAGCAGTTTTGCCGCCTGCGCGGCCTGCAGGGAGGCGGCGAACGCCACCGTGGGCGCGGGGTTGCCCAGGCTCTCCTCCACGCCGCGCCCCCGGCCGAGAAAATCCGCCGGCCCCGGCTCGCCTGGCCGCACCACGGCCGCCCAGCCCACAAAGCCCGCGATGCCCGCGCTGACCAGGGGCACGCCGGCGCGGGCCGCCGCATCGTGCAGGGCCTTGCGTTCGGCCAGACCGCCAAGGGCGTCGAGCGCGAGATTTTTGCCGCGCAGGGCTTCTTCCAGTTGTTCGCCGCGCAAAAAGGCGTGCACGGCCGTGAACTTGGCGGCCGGATTCACGGCCGCCGCGTGCTTTTCGGCGGCCAGGGTCTTGCGTTTGCCCAAAAAGACGGTGGAGGCCAGAAGTTGGCGGTTTAAATTCGATTCTTCGAACACATCCCCGTCCGCCGCCGTGATGTTGCCCACGCCCATGCGCAGCAAAAAATCGAGCAAATGCCCGCCCAGGCCTCCCAGGCCCACCAGCAGCACGGCGGCCCGCAGCAGGCGGGCCTGTTCGGCCGTGCTGAACAGCTTGGCGTTGCGCACGTAGCGTTCCGGCCAGATGCGCGCGTCGCAGGCCGCCTGCTGGGCTTCGAGCAGGGAAAGGCCCGCTCCGGCGGCCAGACGCATGAGCGTGGTTTCGTCCAGGCGCAGGCAGGGGCTGCCGTCGCCCAGCGGGACGGGGCGCGCGGCGGCGCGCAGAGCGGCGACAAAATCGGGGGAGGGGGAAGAAGAGAAAAGAGGCATGGCATCCGGCAGAATTGGATGTTGGAGGACGCGTCCACCCTGCCTGTTTTTTTTGTGTTGTGCAAGTGTTGTAAAATGCTTTCAATCCGCGCCGTTATGGTCGAAGACATCTTCCTTTGCCTTGCGATCCGGGCCGATATGTGCTTTTTTGATCAAAGAACGGAACATCGGCAACGCAAGGAGAGATTTTTATGGAACGCAACATATACCTGCAAACGCGGCCCATAACCGAAGCCGTGGCCGCGATTTCGGCCGCCCTGGATCGCGCGGCTCTTGTCAGGGAGGAGATGGTTCCCTCTCAATCCGCGGCCGGCAGGGTGCTCAGCGCGCCGGTGCACGCCCGCTGTTCTTCGCCCACCGTGCATTCAGCCGCCATGGACGGCTACGCCCTGCGCGCGGCCGACAGTTTCGGCGCGCGCGAAGGCCGGCCCCTGGTGCTGGAGGAGGGCCGCGACTGCTTTGCCGTCAACACCGGCCAGGCCCTGCCCGGCGAGTGCGACGCCGTGATCATGATCGAGCATGTCCAGCGTCTGGAAGGCGGCCGTATCAGCATCGAGGCCCCGGCCTTCCCCTGGCAGCACGTGCGCCGCATAGGAGAGGACATCGTGGCCACGGAGCTGCTCTTTCCCCGCAACCGTCTGCTGAGCGCGTATGACGTCGGCGCGCTGCTGTCCGGCGGCATCTGGGAGGTTCCGGTCTGGGAACGCCTGCGCGTGCGCATCATCCCCACCGGCAACGAGGTGCTGGATTTCACCACCCGGCCCGATCCCGGCCGGGGGCAGGTTGTGGAGTCCAATTCCCAGGTGCTGGCCGCGCTGGCCCGAGACCTGGGCTGCGACGTCGGCCGCGTTCCGCCGGTGCCGGACGATTTGGATACCCTGCGCGCCGTCCTGCGCCAAAGCCTGGATGACGGCATGCACATTACGATTTTCTGCGCCGGATCCTCGGCGGGCGACAAGGATTTCACCAAGTCCGTCATCGCGGCAGAGGGCACGGTGCTGGTGCACGGCATCGCGGCCATGCCGGGCAAGCCCGCGTTGGCCGGAGTCTGCCGGGATCGCCTCGTGTTCGGCGCGCCGGGCTATCCGGTCAGTTCCGTGGTGGCTTTTGAGGAAGTGCTGGCTCCGGTGATCCGCCGTTTGGCCCGCCTGCCGGAATTCCGCCGGCCCGAGCTGCCCATGGAGCTGACCCGCAAACTGCCTTCCCGTCTGGGCGTGGAGGAATTCGTCCGTCTGGCCGTGGGCAGGGTGGGCGCAAAGCTCGTCGCCACTCCGCTCGGGCGCGGCGCGGGCAACATTACCACCCTCACCCGCGCCCAGGCCCTCATGCGCATCCCGCCCGAAGCCGAGGGCGTGGCCGAGGGAGCGACCGTTACCGGCGAGCTGCTCTGTTCGCCGCGGGAACTGGACAGCATTCTGGTCTGCGTGGGCAGCCACGACAACGTGCTCGACCTGCTGGCCGACGAACTCATGGGCCTGGAAACCCCCTTCCGCTTCGCTTCCACCCACGTGGGCAGCATGGGCGGCATCACGGCGATCAAAAACGGCTCCTGCCACGTGGCCGGCATGCATCTTTTCGACGAAGCCACGGGCGACTTCAACTTCCCCGATCTGGCAAAGTTCATGCCCGATGTCGACGTTGCCGTGATCAACCTCGCCATACGCCATCAGGGGCTCATCGTCGCCAAGGACAACCCGCTGAACATCCGGGGAATCAAAGACCTGGGCAGAAAAGACGTGCGCTTCATCAACCGCCAGCGCGGCGCGGGCACCCGCATTCTGCTCGACTGGCACCTGAAAGAAGCCGGCATGGACCCACGGGAGGTGGCCGGCTACGACAAGGAAGAAAGCACCCACATGGCCGTGGCCGTCAACGTGCTCACCGGCGCGGCCCAGTGCGGCATGGGCATTTTCGCGGCGGCCCACGCCCTGCATCTCGGCTTCGTGCCCCTGGCGCGCGAACGCTACGACCTCGTCATCCCGAAAATCTTCCTTGATGATCCGCGCGTGCGGGGCATGCTCACGCTCATGCGCTCCAAAGAGTTTCAGGCCCGCATCGAAGCTCTGGGCGGCTATGAAACCCGCCTGACCGGGCAGGAGATGAAGCCCGGCATGGGATTGGGGTAGAGCATTTGTAAAAAGCCGTAGTTGATGAATGAGGGGGCGATGCCCCCTCATTCTTTTTCTACACGCTGACCGGCACGATTTCGCCGCGCGCGACGTCGAGCAGGCCGAAGCAGCTCAGCTTGAGTTGCGGGATGACGGTGAGCCCCAGAAAGGCCAGAGGCATGAAGGGATCGCGGTTTTCGGGGATGCCGAGCCCGTGGGCGGCCGCATGCAGGGCATTGAGCTGATCGAGCACGCGTTCAAGAGGGTCGGCGGAAAGGATGCCGCCGAGCGGCAGAGGCAGGGCCGCAAGAATATTTCCGTTCTCCACGGCGATGAGCCCGCCGCCGAGTTCGGCGAGGCCGCGGGCGGCAAAGAGCATGTCCTCGTCCGTGCAGCCGGCGATGATCAGATTGTGGGCGTCGTGGGCCACAGTGGACGCCAGAGCCCCGCGCCTGAGCCCCAGGCCCCTGACGAGGCCCGCGCCGACCTTGCCGGTACCCTTGTGACGTTCCCAAACGCAGAGTTTTGCGACATCCCGCGCCGGCTCGGGCAGGAAGCATCCGTCGCGCACGGGCAGATCGAGGCGAAGTTCCTCGGTCACGAGTTGCCCGTAAGTGAAGCCGATAACGCGGGCCGTGGCGCCTGTCGCGGGCAGGGCGAGCTTTTCGACGTTCAGTTTTCCCAGGCGCAGGCCGGCGCGCAGGGTTGCTTCGGAAGCCGGCGCGGAAGACGGGGGCGCGGGCGCGCGGCCCGCCTGGAAGATGCGGCGGCCTTTGCAGAGCACGAGTTCCGGCCGCATATGCTCCGGATCGGGATACAGGGCCATGTCGGCCGCCAATCCGGGCGCGAGCGCGCCGAGATCGCGCAGGCCGAAGTGGGCGGCGCAGTTGAGCGAAGCCATGTTGATCGCGCGGCGTAAGGGTTGGCCCGCGGCCAGGGCCAGGCGCACCATGTAGTTGACGCCGCCTTGTTCAAAAATATCACGCGGGTTGCGGTCGTCGCTCGCGAACATGCAACGCTGTTCGTTTTCCGGGCTTACGGCGGGCAGCAGGTCGAGCAGGTTTTTTGCGGCCGAACCCTGGCGGAGCATGAGCGCCATGCCCAGTTCCAGGCGGGCGCGGGCTTCGTCCGCCGTGGAGCATTCGTGATCCGAGCTTACGCCGGCCGCGGCATAGGCCGTGAGCGCTTTGCCGCTTACACCGGGGCAATGCCCGTCGATGAGCGCGCGCCGCTCGTGCGCCAGACGCAGCTTGCGCAGCACTGAAGGATCGCGCCCCAGTACGCCGGGAAAGTTCATCATTTCCCCCAGGCCGAGCACTCGGGGGTGGTCGAGCAAAGGGGCGAGGTCTTCGGCTTCAAGGCGCGCCGCGCCTTCCTCAAAGGGGCCGGCGGGCACGCAGGAGGGCAGCATGATATAGACGCGCAGGGGCAGGTTTTCGGTGGCTTCCAGCAGCCAGTGCAGGCCGGGCAGGCCTGCGGCGTTCGCGATTTCGTGCGGGTCGGCGATCACGCAGGTTGTGCCGGTGGGCGCGAGCGCGCGGGCGAATTCCGCCGGCGCGAGCAGGGAGCTTTCGATGTGGACGTGGGCGTCGATAAAGCCGGGCAGCAGATATTTGCCCTGCGCGTCGTACTCCTCCCGGCCGTTGTACGTGCCGATGCCGGCGATGCGTTCTCCGCACACGGCCAGATCGCCGAGCGTAAAGCCGCCGGTGAAGGAATTCCAGACGCGGGCGTTTTTTATGACGAGATCGGCCGGGCTCTCGCCCAGGGCAACGGCGATGAGGCGGGAGAGTTCAGGCATAGCGGCTCCCAAGGCACACTATGGGAATTTTCGTTATCTGCCGAGGAGGATGAGCTTTTTATGGAGGGAGTGTACTCTTACGGTACTCGACAGAAATAAAAAGTGAAATCCGACAAAGGCAGGGACGAAAAGAACATAGTGTCAAAAGGTCTTTGAATAAAAGGCGGTGTACGCTTTCACCGAGGCGTAAAGATCGGCCTTGGAAGACAGTTCAAAGGGGCTGTGTATGGAAAGCACGGCCGGGCCGAAGTCTATCACGTCCAGGCCGTAGGCGGCCAGAAAGAGCGCCACCGTGCCTCCCCCGCCCTGATCGACCTTGCCGAGCTCGGCCATCTGCCAGGGAATTTTTTCGGCGTTGAGCAGGCCGCGCAGCCGGCCCACGTATTCGGCGTGGGCGTCGTTGGCCCCGTATTTGCCTCCGGAACCCGTGAACTTGGAAAAGCAGGGGCCGTGGCCGAGCAGGGCCGCGTTGTTTTTATCGTGCAGTTCCTGCCAGTCAGGGTCGAGCGGCGCGGCCACGTCGGCCGAAAGCGCGCTGCTGCGCATCAGGCAGGCGGAAAGGCGCAGTTCCGGCTTCCAGGCGTGCACGAGATCCTCCAGGCAGTATTCCAGAAAGCGGGAACCCGCGCCGGCCGAACCTTCGGAGCCTATTTCCTCCTTGTCCCAGAGCACGAGCACCGAGGCGTGTTCCGGCTCCTTTGCGCCGAGCAGCGCTTCCAGGGCCGCAAACACGCAGAGCCGGTCGTCCTGCCCGTAGCCGCCGATCAGGGCCTCGTCCAGCCCCACGAAGCGCGCCGGGCCGGCGGGCACGGCCTGGAGCTCGGCCGAGATCAGGTCTTCTTCGCGGATCCCGTATTTCGCGTGCAGCAGTTTGAGAATCGCGCCCTTGATCGCGTTTTCGGGCTTTTTGCCCTTTTTGCCGGCGGCCTCCGGACAGTGCCCCAGGATGAGATTGAGCTTCTCGGCCTCAAAACCTTCGGAGATTTTCTGCTCTCCGTGCTTGCGGGCCAGATGGGGCAGAAGATCCGCGATGCTGAACACGGGCTCGTCCGCTTCCTCGCCCAGGGTGAGAAAGAGCGGGTCGCCGTGTTCCCGCGCGATCACGCCGTGCAGGGCCAGCGGCCGCGCAAGCCACTGGTATTTGCGTATACCGCCGTAATAATGTGTTTTCGCCTGCAGAACCTGGGGCTGTTCCAGCAGGGGGCGCTGCTTCAGATCCAGGCGCGGCGCATCCGCGTGCGCGGCAATGAGATGAAAGCCCTCGTCAAGCGGCCGTTTGCCGGCGCGCGCGGCAAAGAGGGCCTTGCCCCGCATGGCGCGGAACACCTTGTTTTTCGAAAAGTCCTCTCCGTAGCCGGCGGCGCGCAGGGCGCGCAGGGCGTAGGCCACGGTTTCGCGTTCGGTTTTGCAGGCGCTGAGAAAGTTCGCGTACCGCAGAGCCAGGGCGTGCATGGCCTTGCGGTCGGCCGGGGAGGCATAACGCTCCCAGGCGTTTTGCGGCGTGTATTCCAGTTCGTCGGCGTTCATTCGGTCTCCGGATGGGGATTATTCGCTCAACGCGGCAAGAAGAACCCGCGCGGCAGGCGCGCATTCCTTCTCGTTCAGCGTGCGGGGGTCAAGGCAGAAGTCATCGTCTTCAATGCGGCCTATGAGAGGAGGATCGGCGCGCAGCAGCCGGCGCTTGAGCTCCCCGGCCGAACAACCCGCCGGGCGCACGCGCACCAGAAAGGTGGGCAGTTCGCGTTCTGGAAAGGCCCCGCCGCCGGCGCGGGAACTGCCTTGGGAAACGGAAACGCGGGCCAGAGAACCGAGCAGCCGGCGCAGGCGCGCGGCCAGGGAGCGGGCGCGGCGGGCCAGGGTTTCCGGCGGGCAACAGAGCATGGCCGCAGTGGGAATATGGGTCTGGGCCAGCCTGGGATCAAGATAGAGGCGCAGGGTGGCCTCCAGAGCGGCAAGGGTGAGCTTGTCGCAGCGCAGGGCGCGCAGCAGCGGATCCGCGCGAAGCTGATCGATATAGCGGCGTTTGCCCACGATCAGTCCGGCCTGGGGGCCGCCCAGGGCCTTGTCGCCGGAAAAGCTGACCAGATCGGCTCCTTCCGCGACCACGGACTGCACCGTGGGCTCGCCCGGCAGGCCGAAGGGCGTGAAATCGATGAGGCTGCCGCTGCCCAGGTCCTCGATCAGCGGCAGGTTGTGCGCATGGGCGATGCCCGCCAGTTCCGGCAGGGGCACTTCCTTGACGAAACCGATGATGCGGTAGTTGGAGGAATGGACGCGCATGAGCGCCCTGGTGTTCTCGTTGATGGCCCGCAGATAGTCGTGGGCGTGGCAGCGGTTGGTGGTGCCCACTTCGCGCAAAATCGCGCCGCCGCGTTCCATGACTTCGGGAATGCGGAAGCTGCCGCCTATTTCCACAAGCTGCCCGCGCGAAACAATGACCTCGCCGCCCCGGCACAGGGCGGAAAGCATGAGCAGCACCGCAGCGGCGTTGTTGTTGACGGCCAGCCCGGCTTCCGCGCCGCTGACCCCGCACAGCAGTTTTTCCACCAGGCTGTTGCGGCTGCCGCGTTCCCCGCTTTCCAGGTCAAGTTCCAGGTTGGAGTAGGAGGAAGCGGCGCGCAGCGCGGCCTCCCGGGCGGCGTCGGCAAGCACGGAGCGTCCCATGTTCGTGTGGATGACCACGCCCGTGGCGTTGAGCACGGGGCGCAGGCGCGGGCGCAGCCCCTCGCGCGCGAAGGCGCGCAGGGCCGGCAGGCAGGCGGGCAGGGGCAGCAGGGCGGAATCGGCCGTTCCTTCCCGGATGCGGGCGCGCTGCTCGTCCAGAAAGGCGTTGACCAGCCGGCGCACCAGCGGACGCGGGGCTTCGGGGCCGAAGGGCAGTTCCGGAGCCAGGGCCTCCAGGCAGGCGTCCACGGCGGGCAGCAGGCGGAGCAGTTTGTTCATTCCGTTATTCCCAGGTAGTCAGGGTAGAGCGCGAAAAAATCCCCCAGCAGATAGAGCGAGCCGCAGATGAGCACCGGCGTTTGCGGTGTTGTTTCCAGATCCGCGACTTTTTTCAGGGCATCCGAAAGGCTGGTCACGGGTTTCGCCGTCCGGCCCAGCCGCGCCGCTATCGCATTGGGCGCGGCCGCGCGCGCGTTGTTCGCCACAGGCGGGATGAAGAGCGGCGCGCCCATGGCCAGATCGAGCACCAGCGGAGCCAGGCTTTCCGGCTCCTTGTCCTCCAGACAGGAGAAGATCACGGCGGCCGGGCTGATGTCCATCCGCGGCAGGGCGTGGCGCAGGGCCAGAAAGGCGTGGGCGTTGTGCGCGCCGTCAAGCAGCAGGTGCGGGTGCGCGGCGCAGGCCGGAATCGCCTGAAGGCGGCCGGGCGCAAAGGCGCTTTCCAGGCCTTGGCGCACCGCGTTTTCGCGTACCGGCCAGTCGAACTGGCGGGCCATCTCCAGCCAGGCGGCCAGGGCCACCACGGCGTTCTCCTTCTGGTGCGGGCCTCGCAGGCGCATTTTGAGCCCTGACGGCAGCGCGCAGATTTCCGGGGCGCGCAGCAGGGGCACGTCCAGCCGACGCGCGGCCTTCAGCAGGCAGCTCAGCGCTTCCGGGTTCTGGTTCGCGGTGAGCGCCGGGGTGTTTTCGCGCAGGGCCGCCGCCTTGTCCCCGGCGATGGCGCGCAGGCTGTTGCCCAGCACGTCCGCGTGGTCGCGGCCTATGGGCGTGAAGCAGACCAAATGGGCGCGCAGGGCCGAGGTGGCGTCGAAACGGCCGCCCAGTCCGGCCTCGAACACCGCGAAAGCCACGCCCTCCTCGGCAAAGGCCAGGGCCGCCGCGAGGCAGACGAATTCAAAATAGGTCAGTTCCGGAGCGGCTTCCACAATGCGTCGGCCCAGTTCCACCCAGCGCTGTTCCGAAAGCATTCTGCCGTCGATCAGAATGCGTTCGCGCGGGCCGACCATATGCGGCGAGGTGAACAGCCCGGTCTTCAGGCCGTGGGCTTTGCCCAGCGAGGCCAGCAGGGTCGAGGTGGAGCCCTTGCCGTTGGTGCCGACGATATGCGCGACCGCATACGGCGGCGGGTCAAGCTGCAGGGCGCGCAATCCCCGCTCCATGCGTTCCAGGCGGAGATCCATGTGGAACATGCCGAGACGGGAAAGATGGGCCGAAAGTTCCTGGTAGTTCGTGAAACTCATGCTGTCGTCCTTAGAGCAGGTCAACAGTGAAAATGTTCATCTGCTCTGCCGTGATTTGCAGGCAAATCGCGGCTACGGTCTGTCGCGGGCGGGCTTTGCCCGCCGCAGGCGACAAATCTCAAAGTGGCTAGCTCCAATATGCAACCCTGAAGCCGGGAAATCTTTTTCACTATGCCGTTTTCCCCGCGCTCAGGCAAGCGTCTTCGCGGAAAGGCTTTTCAGACTCGGTAAAAAAAACGCGGTCCGGCGGAGCATCACGGCGAAGCGGCTTCCTCTCCCGTTTCGCCGGCCTTGCCCGGCGGGCGGCAAGGGGCTATGCTCGGCGCGGCCGGCGGAGAAGATGCCGGCAGGCGATAATTTCAAAGCAAAATGCTCTAAAAATCCGAAGGTGCCATGTCGCTCAAAGAACGCCTTTCCCTGCCCCAGGCCCCGGTTTTTCTTATGGACGGCACGGCCTTCATCTACCGGGCCTTTTACGCCAACCGGGAAATGCGGCGCTCGGACGGTTTTCCCACCAACGCCCTTTACGTTACCGCGCGCCTGCTGCTGCGCCTGCTGCGCGAGGAGGCGCCCGCGCACTTTCTCATGCTGCTGGACGGCAGGGGACCGCACTTCCGGCACGAGATCTTTCCCCTTTACAAGGCCAACCGGGACGCGACGCCGGAAGATCTCACGCGTCAGTTCGAGCCCATACGCCGTTTTGTCGGGGCGCTCGGCCTGCCCCTGGAAATATCGCAGGGCTGCGAGGCGGACGACTGCATCGCTTCTCTGGCGGCCCGTTTCTCGGCGCAGCGGTCCGTGGTCATCGTGGGGGCCGACAAGGATCTCAGGCAGTGCCTCAAGCCCAACGTCTTCCTTTGGGATCCGGCCTTGAAGGAGGAAAAGCTCGTCTCCCTCAAAAGCTTTGAGGAGGAAAGCGGCCTTACGCCCGCCCAATGGCCCGACATGCAGGCCCTGCTCGGCGACAGTTCCGACAACATCCCCGGCATTCCCGGCGTGGGACCCAAGACGGCGGCGAAGATTCTGAAGGATTTTCCCAGTCTGGAGGCCATCCGAGACAATTTCGATTCCCTTGACCCCAAACTGCAGGAGAAATTCCGCCCCCATCTCGAGGCCATGTTCGTCTACCGCGAACTCACCACCCTGCGTCTGGACGTCTGCCCGGAACTTGTTCTGGACAAGCTGGTTCCGCAGCCGCCCAGAGCGCAGGAACTGCTCGACCTGTGCGCGGAATACGAAATGCCCTCCCTGCGGCGTGAACTGGAGCAGTTTGTGCGCGCCTATGCCCGCACCGGATCGGATACGGTTGCCGGAAAAGAACAGGCGAGCCTGTTCGCCTCCGCGCCCGTGCACCCGACCGCGCGGGAGATTGCCCGTGCGGATTTGCTGCCCTTCAACGCCGGCCTGGAGGCGGCACTGGTTTTCCGGAACCGGGAGGAAGGACTTTTGCTGGCCGTAGACGGCGAAGAATATCGTTATTCCGGCTCGTTCGAGGAACTGATCGTCTGGCTGGAGACGGCCCGGCGCATCGTGCTGCCCGATCTCAAGCAGGCCCTCAAGATGTCGATCGCCTGGCGCGACCTTGCTTCCCGCTGCTTTGATCTCTCCCTGGCAGCCTACCTTTTGAGCCCGGAGGAGCGCGACTACAGCGCGCCGCGCCTGCTCACCCAATGGCCGGCGCGGTTGGAGCTCGAACCCCGTTCCCCGGCCCTCACGGCCCTGGATCTGGGGCGGGCCCTGGAGCGCCGCCTGAAGCAGGAGGGGTTGGACCGCCTGTATTTCGACCTGGAACTGCCGCTCGTCCCGGTGCTCGAAAACATGGAACGGCGCGGCGTGGCCGTGAATCCCGCCGCCTTTGCCGCCTTTCTCGAAGAAGTGCGGGCCGAGCTGGAACGCCTGACCGCCGTCGTATACAGGGCCGCCGGCGGGCCGTTCAACATCCGCTCGGCCCAGCAGCTCGGGGAACTGCTTTTCGGCGTGCTCAAGCTCGCGCCTTCCGGCAAGACCAGGGGCGGGCAGCTTTCCACGGCCCAGGAGACCCTGGAAAAGTTGAGCGGCCTGCATCCCGTGGTGGACGCGGTGCTGGAGTTCCGCAAAATGGAAAAGCTGCGCTCCACCTATCTGGAGCCCCTGCCCCGCCTGATCGACAACCAAAGCCGCATCCATACCAACTTCAACCAGACGGCCACGGCCACGGGCCGGCTCTCCTCCAGCAATCCCAACCTCCAGAACATCCCCGTGCGCGGTCCTCTGGGCCGGCGCATGCGGGCCTGCTTCACCGCCGGGCCGGGCAAGGCCCTGATTTCGGCCGACTATTCCCAGGTGGAACTGCGGGTGTTGGCCCACATGTCGCAGGATCCCGCCCTGCTGGAGGCTTTTCGCGAAGGCGCGGACATCCACGCCCGCACCGCCTCGCTGCTTTTTGACGTGCCGCCGGACAAGGTGGAGCCGGATCAGCGCCGCAGCGCCAAAACCGTCAACTTCGGCCTGCTCTACGGCATGGGGCCGCAGAAGCTGGCGCAGGATCTCAAGATCTCCTCCGCGCAGGCCAAGGCGTTCATAGAGCGTTATTTCAGCCGGCTCGGCCGGGTGAAGGAGTTTTACGAAGGCATCAGGGCCGAGGCGGAAGCAAAGGGATGTGTGACCACGCTTACCGGCCGCAGGCGGCTGTTGCCCGACATCCGCTCCCAGAACCGGCAGCTTGCCGAAACCGCACGCCGCCAGGCCGTGAACACCGTTATCCAGGGCAGCGCGGCGGACGTGATCAAACTGGCCATGCTCGCCGTGGACGCGGACCCGGAACTGGCCCGCCTGGAGGCGCGCCTGGTGCTTCAGGTGCATGACGAACTTCTGCTGGAAGCGCCGAAGGGCGCGGCCGAAGCGGCCGGCGCGCGCGCGGCCGGGCTGATGAGCTCGGTGCGGCCCGGCGGGGTGGAATTTTGCGTGCCGCTCTCAGTGGATTGGGGATGGGGGGAAGACTGGGCTCAGGCGCACTGACGGGGTGTCTTTTCGCGTGATGCGGCGTCAGGCGGCGCTTTTTGCTCCGGTCGAGTACCGTAAGAGTACACTCGCTCCGCAAAAAGCTTGCCTTCCTTGCCTGACACGAAAATACACCCCGTCAGGATCGTCCTTATCGCCCGCCGGAAGGCTTTCGACATACGGGTGGATTTTTGTGAGTCCGCGCGGCTGTGCCGGGCGTCATCTCCAGCAGCTTTCATCCGGGCCTTTGAACCACCAGTCGTTGTGGTCGGTTTCGCGTATCACTCCGGCCAGTTCCCGGCCCTGATCGGTGCGCAGGCGCTGTTCCACGGCATCCATCCAGGCGGCCGCGCCGGCGTTGCCCAGATCAAGTTCCCGTTTGAGGTTGAGAAAGAGATCGATTCGGTCGGCATCGTGGGCGAGGCGGGCCTCCGGGCTCGCGTTTTCCGCCATCTCGTCATGAAAAGCCAGAACCTCATCTCCCAGGCCGGTGCCGAAGCAGGCGTCCTCCAGCGCCCGGCGTTCCTGCGCGCTGTTGTAGATGCGGTTGACGTAGTTGAAATCGCCGGTGCGCGCCTCGGGCAGATCGTGAAAGAGGCAGAGCAGCGCGGCGCGCGGCGCGTCCGCCCCGGCCATGCGCGCCAGAACCCAGCCGATGATCGCCGTGCGGAAAGAGTGTTCGGCCACGTTTTCCCGGCCGGAGCCGAGGAATTGATAGCCCGTGCGGGGCGTGAAGCGCAGCATGCCGGCTTCGTTGAAAAAATCGACGATGCGCTCCAGGCGGCCGCGTTGCCGAATGTTTTGCGTGGCGTCGCAGGCAGGCATGGGGGCTCCTTCATAATGGGGAAAAAGCTTCCGCTGTGCGGGATTTTTCGGAAAAAGCTCCGAGCCGGTTCACGCTACGAGAATTTTTGTTCTCCGGCAAGGAAATGATCCGGCGCGCCATGTGCGGTTTGCCCGGAAAAATACTATGTTCATATGAAGCATGATGTGATATAGACTGTACTCTCCATTCTCAAATCAAGGAGTCGATCATGTCAAGTCTCATCATTATTTCGCATTCAGGCTACGGCCACACGCAAAAACAGGCCGACGCCGTTCTCGAGGGCGCGAAAGGCGTGCCCGGCGTCACGGTGAAAGCTGTCGGCATTGATACAGACGGCAACATTCCGGAATCCGCCTGGGATGATCTGGCCGCGGCCAAAGGGATCATTTTCGGCGCGCCCACGTATATGGGCGGACCGAGCTGGCAGTTCAAGAAATTCGCGGATGCGTCCTCCAAACCCTGGACGGACGGGAGCTGGCAGGACAAAATCGCCGCCGGATTCACCAATTCCGGCTCCATCAACGGCGATAAGCACTCCACCATCGCCTATCTGATGACCCTGGCCATGCAGCACGGCATGCTCTGGGTGGGCACCGGCATGAAGCCCGCCAATGTGCTCGCCTCCCGGCGCAACGACGTCAACTGGCTGGGCGCGTTCTCCGGCCTGATGGCGCAGTCTCCGGTGGACGGGAGCCCGGAACAGGGGCCTCTGCCCGGAGACCTGGAGACCGCCCGGCTTTTCGGCAGGCGCGTGGCCGAGCTTGTGAGTCGCCTGAATATTGCGTGAAATACGCGGCACGCGTACCAACCGCCGGCGTAAAATGCGACAACCGGGACGGCCCTCTCTGGGCCGCCCCGGTCATGCGTTTTATTTTGTGCGCGCTTCTTAGCCGATGAGGTTCAGAGCCATTCTCGGCAGGGAGTTGGCCTGTGCCAACATGGACACGGCCGCCTGCGTCAGAATCTGGTTACGCACAAAGTTGGTCATTTCCGTGGCCACGTCCACGTCCGAAATCCGCGATTCGGCCGCCTGGAGGTTTTCCGACTGGATGGTCAGGTTGGAGATGGTGTTTTCCAGACGGTTCTGCAGGGCGCCGAGAGCGGCGCGGATTTTGTCCTTGGAGATGATGGCGGTGTTGATGGCGTCCAGCGCCGCCTGAGCAGCGGACTGGGTGGAGATGGAGTACCCGGCGTCCTGAACGGACTGATTGCCCAGGCCGAGCGAGGAAGCCGTGGCGGAACCGATCTCGATGTAATAGTAGTCTTCCGCCGAGTTGTTGTTCGGGCCGAAGTGGATCTTCAGCTTGCCGGTGGAGTTGAGGTTGGTGGAACTGCCGCCCACATGGTTGCCGGACAGGCTGCCGTCGATCAGCTTGACGTTGTTGAATTCCGTGGCATTGGCGATTCGGGTGATTTCCGAAGCCATGGCCTGGTATTCCGACTCGATCATGAGGCGCTGGGTCGAGTCGTAGGTGCCGGTGGCGGCCTGTTCCGCAAGTTCCTTCATGCGGACGAGCTTTTCGTCGATGATGCCGAGCGCTCCGTCCGCAGTCTGGATCAGGGAGATGGCGTCGTTTGCGTTGCGCACGCCCTGGTTCAAAGCCGCGATGTCGGCGCGCATAAGTTCGCGGATGGCCAGACCGGCCGCGTCGTCGGCCGCGGAGTTGATGCGCAGGCCGGACGACAGGCGCTGCGTGGACGTCTGCAGCGCGCTGTAATGGCTGTTGAGGTTGTTGGCAACTGTAAGAGCCGGAATATTGTGGTTGATTACCATTGACATGACATTCCTCCTTGAATGTATCTGCCTGCCGGGCGATGCACCATGCGGCCGCTTCCCTGCGGCCATACCGCCCTGAGCCGTCGGCGCCCGAAGGGGCGCATTGTGTACTGCCGCGCACAATCGCGCTGTATTGCCTCAGCCGGAAAAAATCAGGTCCTGAACATGTCCCTCCTGTTGCCGGTTGATGATATGGGTCCATGCCAGGACCACTGCGGCGGCAAATACTGCCGCCAAAGCCGGTTTGCCGAACAAGAAGCAAAACTCGTGCCGGGTATAACTCTAGAAAAACAATAGATATTTTTCCCGCCCAAAACCTGTCGGCGCTGAAAGTTCAAGCAAAAAGCCTGCCGCGCGACGGAACAAAAAAAGCCGCCCTGCGGCGGCAACAAATGGAGCAAAATCAGGTCTGACGAAGTATCACGGCAAAATGCGTCACTACCAACAAAAAAAGGCCGCCTTGCGGCAGCCTTCCGGTTGACGGTGAACCCCCTCCACCCGATATCTATCGGGACATCAGCCGATAAGGCTCAGCGCCATCCTGGGCAGGGCATTGGCCTGCGCCAGCATGGACACCGCGGCCTGCGTAAGGATCTGGTTCCGCACAAAAGAGGTCATTTCCGTTGCCACGTCGACGTCGGAAATGCGCGATTCGGCGGCCTGCAGGTTTTCCGACTGGATGGTCAGGTTGGACACCGTGTTTTCCAGACGGTTCTGAATGGCCCCGAGAGCGGCGCGGATTTTGTCCTTGGAGATGATGGCGGTGTTGATGGCGTCCAATGCGGCCTGGGCGCTGGATTGCGTCGAGATTGTGTAGCCGGCGCGGGTACTCAATCCATTGTTGCCGACGCCGAGCGCCGAGGCCGTGGCGTTGCCTATTTCAATGTAGTAATAGTCTTCCGCCGAGTTGTTGTTCGGGCCGAAGTGGATCTTCAGCTTGCCGGTGGAGTTGAGGTTGGTGGAGCTGCCGCCCACATGGTTGCCGGACAGACTGCCGTCCAGCAGCTTGACGTTGTTGAATTCCGAAGCGTTGGCGATTCGGGTGATTTCCGAAGCCATGGCCTGGTATTCCGACTCGATCATCAGGCGCTGGGTCGAGTCGTAGGTGCCGGTGGCGGCCTGTTCCGCCAGTTCCTTCATGCGGATGAGCTTTTCGTCGATAACGCCGAGCGAGCCGTCCGCGGTCTGGATCAGGGAGATGGCGTCGTTCGCGTTGCGCACGCCCTGGTTCAAGGCCGCGATGTCGGCGCGCATGAGCTCTCGAATGGCGAGCCCCGCCGCATCGTCCGCCGCGCTGTTCACCCTCAGGCCCGAAGAGAGCCGTTGGGTCGATGTCGCAAGGTTGGCGTAATGCTGCGCCAGGTTGTTTGACACCGTCAATGCGGGGATGTTGTTGTAAATTGTCAAACCCATGACATTCCTCCTTGAATGCGCTGAGTTGCCGGACGGCGCACAATGCGGGCCGCATCCATGCGGCGCTGCCGCCTTAGCCCTATGTATCGGCAAAATTTTCCGCCCCATTAGGGCGGGGGGAAAAATTTGCCGGGCCAGATCAAAAAAGGCGGCAGCGGCTGCTTTTGTCGGCAGGCGAGGAAGACGAGTTTTTGCCGACGGGAGTGGACTCTTTTCGTCCATGACCGGAGGCAAAACGAAGTCTGACGAAGCATCACGGCAAAATGAGCCGCTGCCGAGGAGGCGCGGCGCTTGGCATTGCGCACAAGCTGTGCCAAAGTTGCGGCACACGCCCGCACATCCTCGGAGGAAAAATCTATGGCCGGCCTGACCAGTATGCATATTCGGGAAGCCAAGGGCCGGCGCAGGCTGGCCATGATCACGGCCTATGATCACGGCGCGGCCTCGCTGCTCGACGAAGCCGGCGTGGACATGATGCTGGTGGGGGATTCGCTGGGCATGGTCGTCATGGGGCGGCCGGACACGTTGTCCGTGCGCCTGGACGACGTGCTGCACCACTGCCGGGCCGTGTGCGCCGCGCCGCGCCGCGCGCTCGTGGTCGCGGATCTGCCCTTCATGAGCTACGAGGCCGGGCCCGTCCAGGCTTTGGAGAGCGCCGGCAGGCTGTTTCAGGAAGGCGGCGCGCGCGCCGTCAAGATTGAAGGCGGAGAAGACGTGCTGCCCCAGGTGCGGGCGCTGGTGCGGGCCGGCATGCCCGTAATGGGACATCTCGGGCTTACCCCGCAGCGCGTGGCCACACTCGGCGGTTTCAAGGTTCAGGGGAAAAACGCGCGCAGCGCGGCCCAGCTTGCCCGTGAGGCTCTGGCCCTGCAGGAGGCCGGCTGCTTTGCCGTGCTGCTCGAATGCGTCCCCAGGGAGCTTGCCGCGCGCATCACCGCCGAACTCGTCGTGCCGACCATCGGCATAGGCGCCGGCCCGGACTGCGACGGCCAGGTGCTCGTTTTCCACGACATGATGGGCCTGCTGCCCGGCGCGCCACGCTTTGCCAAGCGCTATGCGGATCTGCGCGGGGACATGCTGAAGGCGGCGGCCGCCTATGTGGAGGAAGTGCGCGCGGGCGTCTTTCCCGGCCCGGAGCACAGCGTGAGCATGTCGGAAGAGGAGCGCGAAGAGTTTGAGATTCTCTACGGGGGATAGAGGTTGCGCATTACCCGACAACGGCGGACGTGAGGCCGCCGCGCCGCCGCAGGCGGCGGAGCAAGCTCAAACCACATTTTGAGCGCAGCGATTTTGGAGCAAGAAGTTTCAACTTTTTGCTCCCTCGTTTTTCAGATGCGGTCGCGTATGCAGTCGAAAGCCGCCCCGGCGCAGGCTTCGGGGCCGAGCGCGCCGGCGTCGATCGTGCAGTCCGCATATTGCCTGTAGAGAAGCTCGCGCTCGCGGAACAGATCCTCCACGGTCTGCCCCGGCGCGATGGCCAGGCCACGTTCGGGATTGCGCGCGATGCGCTCCAGAATGATCGGCAGGGGCACGTCCAGGCGGATGATCGGACCCAATTCCTTCAGACGCGCCATGCCCTCTTCGCGATAGATCACGCTGCCGCCCGTGGCCAGCACCACCCGGTGCGCCTTGATCGAGCGGATCACGGCGGCTTCGACGTCCAAAAACGCCTCCTTGCCCAGCGCGTCGCTGATCCGCTGGAGGGGCACGCCGTAGTTCGCCTCGATCAGATGATCCGTGTCCACAAGCCGCCAGCCCAGCAGGCGGGCAAGCTGCCTGCCCACCGTGGACTTGCCCGCACCGGCCATGCCGATGAGGCTGACACAGATCGCGCGCGGCCCCGGCGCGGGGCGTATGAGCTTCATGTCTGTTCCTCCGAGAGCCTCCGGCGGGCAGGGGGGGGCGCTTTTCAACACCCTTCCCCCGTGGTCTTTACGCTTTTACGGCGGTGCGCAGGTCGGCCGCGGCGTCGGTGCGTTCCCAGGTGAATTCCGGAAGTTCCCGGCCGAAGTGGCCGTAGCAGCAGGCCTTTTTGTAGATGGGACGCCTGAGATCCAGGCGCTTGGAGATGAAGTAGGGGCGCAGGTCGAAGACCGCGCGCACGGCCTTGGTGAGGATGTCGTCGGGCAAATCGCCGGTGCCGAGGGAGGAAACGAGCACGGAAACGGGCTCGGCCACGCCTATGCAGTAGGCAATCTGCACTTCGCACTTGGGCGCGAGGCCGGCGGCCACCACGTTTTTGGCGATGTAGCGGGCCATGTACGCGCCGGAGCGGTCGACCTTGGAGGGGTCTTTGCCGGAAAACGCGCCGCCGCCGTGGTGGCCCGCGCCGCCGTAGGTATCCTGGATGATTTTGCGCCCGGTCAGGCCGCAGTCGCCCATGGGGCCGCCCACGACAAAGCGTCCGGTGGTGTTGATGAAGATCTTGCAGTCGTTTTCGTCAAACAGGCCGGAAGGGCCGAGTACGGGAAGGATGACCTTCGTTTTCACGGCCTCGACGATGTCGGCCTGGGAGGCGGCGGGGCTGTGCTGGGTGGAGACCACCACGTCGTGGACGCGCACGGGCTTGCCGTCCACGTATTCTATGGAAACCTGCGTTTTGCCGTCCGGGCGGAAAAAGCTGACCTCGCCGTTTTTGCGCACGTCGGCCAACCGGCGGGAAAGCTGGTGCGCCCAATAAATCGGGGCGGGCATGCAGGTGGGGGTTTCGTTGCAGGCAAAGCCGAACATCATGCCCTGGTCGCCGGCGCCCTGTTCTTCGGGGGCGGTGCGGTCAACGCCCTGGGCGATGTCGGGCGACTGCTTGTCTATGGAGGAGATAACGGCGCAGGTCTGCCAGTCGAATCCCATTTCAGAGCTGTTGTAGCCGATTTCCTTGATGGTTTCGCGCGCGGTCTGGGGCAGGTCGGCATAGCCCTTGGTGGTGATTTCGCCGGCGATCACGGCCATGCCGGTGGTGACGAGCGTTTCGCAGGCCACGCGGGAATCGGGATCCTGGGCCAGCAGAACGTCGAGCACGGCGTCGGAGATCTGGTCGGCCACCTTGTCGGGGTGGCCTTCGGTGACGGATTCGGACGTGAAATAGTATTTGCCTTTGCCGAGTATCATGGGCTCTCCTTTGCTGCGGGTTGCCTACAGCAGAATGTTGTCTATGAGTCTTGCCCCGCCCAGGCGCACGGCGGCGGCGAGCAGGGCGTTTTCTCCAACTTCGTCCACGGGCTGAAGATTGTGGACATCGACGATGCTCAGATAGTCCTCCTGCCCCAGGGGCAGATGTTTCGCCCAATGCTCCCGCACCACGGCGCGCAGGGTCTCGGTCCGGCGTTCTCCCCGTTCCCGCGCGGCGCGGGCTTTCAACAGTCCGGCATGGAGCTGCGGGGCTTGGGCGCGTTCCTCGTGCGCAAGGTAGGCGTTGCGCGAGCTTAAAGCCAGGCCGTCCGGCTCGCGCACGATGGGGCAGCCCCGGATTTCGACCGGTACGTTCAAATCCCGCGCCATGCGTTGCAGGATGATCAACTGCTGCCGATCCTTCTCGCCGAAAAAGGCGATGTGGGGCTGTACGAGCATGAACAGCTTGAGCACCACCGTGCATACGCCCCGGAAATGCGTGGGCCGCGACGCGCCGCACAGGGTGCGCGCAAGTTCCGGCACTTCGACCCAGGTTCCGTGATCCGGCGCGTACATCGCGCCCGGCTCGGGCATGAAGAGCAGATTCGCCCCGGCGGCGCGGGCCGTGGCGATATCGCGCTCCGTATCGCGCGGGTAGGCGGCCAGGTCTTCGTTCGGCCCGAACTGCGTCGGGTTGACGAACAGGCTGACCGTGACAAAGGCGTCCGTCGCCGCGGCGGCGCGCATCAGGCTTTCGTGCCCGGCATGGAACGCGCCCATGGTCGGCACCAGCGCAATGCGTTTGCCCCGGGCGCGCAGGCCGAGGCAGAAGCGCTGAAGTTCTTGAGGAGTAGTTATTATCTGCATATCAAGGTATACGCATATAGTTTGTTCAAGCCTTTATACATGGAAACAACGGGTTTGTCCAGCTATTCGCCTCGCGTAGCGGGCCGGTTTGCCGTGATACTTCGGCAGGCTTCGCTTTTCGTTCCGGTCATGGACGAAAAGAGTCCACTCCCGTCGCGAAAAGCTCGTCCTTCTCGTCTAACGACAAACCGGTCCGCTACGGCGCAGGCTCAAATTGATCCCCTACTTTCCCGTTCAATTCGGCGCGCAGGGCGCGCCAGGGGGGCAGCAGGCCGTCCATAAGGGCTTTGAAGCGCGCGCCGTGGCCGGGTTCGCGCAGATGGGCGAGTTCGTGCACCAGCACGTATTCGAGGCAGCGCAACGGCTTTTCGGCCAGGCGGGGATTGAGGCGCATGCGTCCGAGCGTGGGAGAGCAGGAGCCCCAGCGCGTGCGCATGAGGCGCAGGGAGCAGAGCGGCGGCGCCACGCCGAGGCGGGGGCACCAGAGGGTGAGCAGGCGCGCGATTTCCCGCTTCAGGCGCGCGCGAAGAAAGCGCTCGTACACGCGGGCCCGGACGGCGGTGTCATCGTCGGGCCGCACGCGCAGTTCGAGAACATCTTCATGCTCAACAACCCGGCGCGGCCCCGGCGTGAAGGAAATTTTGAGCCGGCGTTCCGCGCCCAGGAGGGAAAGCGTGTCGCCGTCGTTGAATTCCGGCGTTTGCTGCGGCGTACGGGCGCGGATCGCCTCCCTGTGGCGGCGTATCCAGTCCAGGCGATCCGCTATGAAACGGCGCAGGGAGGCGTCGTCCACATGCCGGGGCGCGCTGATGCGCGCCAAGCCGTCGGGCGGCAGCACCCGCAGATAGATATGGCGGATATTCTTGCGGGTGACTTCGATTTCAAGCTCTTCCACAACGAGCCGTCGCGCCGGATTCACGCCCTTTCTCCCAGAGTCCGGAGAAGCAGCTCCCGCGCTTCGGCTTCGTCAAAGCTTTTCCCCGTCCAGAGGCGGAACTGGACCTGGGCCTGGGCGATGAACATGCCGAGCCCGTCCACGGTTTCGCAGCCGCCCGCCCGCGCAGCGGCCAGAAAGCGCGTGACGAGCGGTGTGTAGACAAGATCATAGGCCGTGAGCTTTCTCCCCGCAAACGCCTCCGGCGGCAGGGGGCTCAACGCTTCCTGCGCGCCGCGCATGCCCAGGGAGGTGGCGTTGACGACCAGATCCGCATCGCTCTCCATGCGCTTTTCCCAGGACAGAAAGGCCGCGCCGGAGTGTTCCGCCGTTTTTTTGCCCCGTTCCGCGTCGCGGTTCGTGATTACGATGCGGGGCACGCCGAGTTCGCGCAGGCCGGCCGATACGGCCCGGGCCGCGCCGCCCGCGCCCAGCACCAGCGCTTCGGAAAATTTTCGGCCCCGCAGCGGAGCGGCAAAGCCGGGGATGTCCGTGTTTTCGCCCCACAGGGCGGCGCCTTCCCAATACAGCGTGTTGACCGCGCAGGCTTTCCGCGCGCGTTCCGTCAGCCCGTCGAGCAGCGGCACGACCGTTTCCTTGTGCGGCAGGGTCAGGCTGACGCCGCGCAGGCGCAGCAGGCGCACGGCGGATATAAAGTCCGCGAGGCGCTCCGGCGGCACGGGCCAGGCCGCGTAGGCGGCTTCGATCCCCGCCTGTCGCAATGCCCGGTTGTGCAGAAGCGGGCTTAAGCTGTGCCCCAGCGGATATCCTGCTATTCCATATATATGCATGACAATTACGCTTCGGCCGGCACGGAGCGGGCCGGTTCCCCATGCACGGCAATCATGTTTCGGCCAGAACGGAGCGGGCCAGTTCCACGTCCTGGGTGATGCGCGCGCGCAGTTCCGTCGCGGAGTCGAAACGCTGCTCGTCGCGCAGGCGTTGGACGAAGAAGAGTTCTATTTCCCGGTTGTAAAGATTGATGTCCACGTCGAGGAGGAAACTTTCGATGTTGCGGGCATGCTCGCCGAAGGTGGGTTTGACGCCGACGTTGGTGACGGCCGGCAATAGTTGATCATCAATGCGCACGCGGGTGGCGTAGATACCGTCCCTGGGCAGGATGTTTTCCGGTGGATTGAGGTTGGCGGTGGGAAAGCCGAGCAGCCTGCCCCGGGCCTCGCCGTGGGTGACCGTGCCGACTATGCTGTGGAATCGGCCGAGCAGGGCGCGGACCTCCCAAACGCGTCCGGCGCGCAGCAGGTCGCGTACGCGGGTAGAGCTGACCACGGCCCCGTCGACGATCACGGGTTCGATCTGCTCGACGGCAAAGCCGTGCTCAAGGCCCAGGGCGGCGAGCAGGGCGGCGTTTCCGGCACGTTTGCGGCCCAGGGAAAAGTCGTAGCCTATGAGCAGTTCGCGGGTACGCAAGGGCATGAGCACATCGCGCACGAAGTCCTCGGGGGAGAGGGCGGCCAGCTCGGAGGTAAAGGGCATTTCAAGGCAGAGATCCACGCCCTGCTCGGCGAAAAGAGTCAGGCGCTGCGCCCGCGAGGTGATCAGGGGCGGGGCGAAATGGGGAGCCAGCACGCGCAGAGGATGGGGCTGGAAGCAGAGCGCAACGCAGGGCACAAGGCGTTCGCGGGCTCTGGAGCGGGTAAGGGCGAGCAGCTTGCGGTGCCCCATGTGCATGCCGTCGAAATTGCCGATGGTCAGGCAGCAGCCGTCCTGCAAAAAAGGGCGTGCGGCTTCGACGGTATGGACGGTGATCATGGGCGGCTCGCGTGCGGGTCAGATCAGGCGCTGGAAGATGAAATTGTACATGCCGCGTATGTCGAGGGCAAGCTTGAGCGTGGCGCTTTTGCGCGCGGCGTCGGGCAGGCGGAGGAAGGAGAGCAGGTGCAGGCTGACTTCGGAAAAGTCCGTGTCGCCGCGCAGGGTGAGCATGTCGGCGTACTGGCGGGCGCGTTCGACATGCCGCTGCGCTTCTTTGGAATTGCCGGACTGGTGCAGGCGGAGTTCGAGGTATTTTTCAAAAATCTGGTCGCCGTCCACGGGAAAGGAGCGGGCAAGCGCCAGCCGCCACAGGCCGGCGAAGAGCCCTTTAAATTCCAGAAGCATCTGCCGGCGCTGCATGAGCCGGAACGCGCCGATGCCGAGTTGCTTCAGTTCGACGTCGAAGTCCCGGCTGTCGATGAGGGCCTGAAAATTGGCCACGACCTCGTCCTGCGTGTAGGGCGGGTTCATGCGCCCTCTTCCCGTGGGCCGGAGCGGCGCCCCCGCCGGGGACGGCGCGGGCGCGCCGGCGCGTCCGTGCCGGAGCGCGCTTCTTCGCCCCTGGGGGCGGGCGGCGCGGCGTGCAGGCTTTTCTGGTAAAAGTCGTCAAGCAGCAGGGCGAGCAGGCGGTTTTCCTCATCGGCGGCCAGTTCGCGCGCCAGGGGAAGAAAGCGGGTCAGGCGCTCCTGCTCCAGGCCGGTGCGTTTGCGCAGGGCGCTTTCGAGCAGGGCGGTCAGGCGCGCGCCGGCCGCGCGGGCCACGTCCGCGTCGTCGGGCACGGGGCGTTCGATGATCGCGATTTTGTAATGCGCGGCAATGCGCTGCAGTTCCAGCTTCTGCATCACGTCCACAAGGGAGATGACCGTGCCGGCCGCGCCCGCCCGGCCGGTGCGCCCGGCGCGGTGGATGTAGGATTCGCGGTCTTCGGGCGGCTCGTAGAGGATGACGTGGGAAAGATCGGGAATGTCGATGCCGCGCGCGGCCACGTCCGTGGCCACAAGATAACGCACCCTGCCCTCGCGCAGCTTGGTCAGCACTTCCTCGCGCCTGGGCTGGGAAAGATCGGCCGAGAGTTCGTCGGCGTTGTAGCCGAAGCCCTGGAGCACGGCGCACACGTAATGCACGTTGGCCTTGGTGTTGCAGAAAATGAGGGCTGATGCCGGATTTTCCGTTTCCAGAATGCGCACCAGCGCCCTGTCCTTGTCCATGGGCCGGCATTCGCAGAACACGTGCTCGCTTTCCGCCACGTGCACCTGGTTGTGGGAGAGCGAGAGCATGGAGGCGTCGTGCTGGAATTCCCCGGCCAGCTTGAGCACGTGCGGGGGATAGGTGGCGGAGAAAAGATTGGTGAGCATGCGCCTGCGGGGCAGGTAGCGCTGCACTTCTTTCATGTCGGGATAAAAACCGATGGAAAGCATGCGGTCGGCTTCGTCGAAAATGAGCACGCGCAGGGCGTCGAGGTTCATGGTGCGTTTGAGCAGGTGATCGAGCACCCGGCCCGGCGTGCCCACCACGAGCTGCACGCCCCGGCGCAGGGCTTCGGTCTGTTTGCCGTAGCCCACGCCGCCGTAGACGGCAGCGGCTTCCAGGCCGCCGGCGGCCAAAAGCACGCCGGCTTCATGCTCCACCTGCAGGGCCAGTTCGCGGGTGGGCACCAGCACCAGGGCCTGCACGGCGCGTTGTGCCGGATCGAGCCTGTCGAGCAGGGGCAGCAGATAGGCCCCGGTTTTGCCGCTGCCGGTGCGCGACTGCACCATGAGATCCCGCCCGGCAAAGGCGTAGGGCAGGGCATGGGCCTGCACGGGCATAAGCCGCGCCCAGCCGGCGGCGGCGCAGGCCGCGTTCAAAAGTGCGGGCAGGCTTTCCAGGGTGAGAGGGGGCAGCGCGTCTTCAGGTTCGGAAACGGAGAGAATCTCTTCAGGCTGCGTCTGTTCCGGGGCGGGCGAGTCAGGGGGATACGACATGCGGTTCCTATTTTTTTCCTCAGCTTTAATCTCCCTTTATACCACAACTTGCGGCAGTTCCGCAACAGGCTTGAATGCGGGCGACGGGGCCGGTACTGCCACGTCTTTGCGGCCGCGCTTGCTTTTCCCCGAAAAATTGCTTTTGATGCACGCGCACCCGGAAAAACGCAGCGCGAGGATGTCATGCAGACTGTTGTTACGCCAGATTTCACCAAGGCCGGCGGGCTTATAGCCGCCGTGGCCCAGGACGCCTCAAGCCTTGAAGTGCTCATGATCGCCTGGATGAACGAAGAGGCCTGGGAGCGCACCCTGGCCACGGGCGAGGTCCACTATTACAGCCGCAGCCGCAAAACGCTCTGGCACAAGGGCGGCACCTCGGGCTGCGTGCAGAAGCTGAAAGCCGTGCGCATCGACTGCGACCGCGACGCCGTGCTCCTGCTCGTGGAGCAGATGGGCGGCGCGGCCTGTCACGAAGGCTACCGTTCCTGTTTCTACCGCGAACTCACCGACGACGGGGTCAGGATCACCGCGCCCCACGTCTTCGATCCCAAGGAGGTTTATAAATGAGCGCCACGATCATCAAACTGGGCGTGCCCAAAGGTTCCCTCGAAGAAGCGACGCTCGCCCTGTTTGAGCGCGCGGGCTGGAAAATCCGCCGGCACCACCGCAATTATTTCCCGGACATCAACGATCCCCAGATAGCCGTCTCCCTCTGCCGCGCGCAGGAAATGGCCCGCTACGTGCACGACGGCACGCTGGACGTGGGCCTGACCGGCCGGGACTGGGTGCTGGAAACCGAATCCGACGTGCACGTGGTCTCCGACCTCGTCTATTCCAAATCCTCCAACCGGCCGGCGCGCTGGGTGCTGGCCGTGGCGGGCGATTCCCCCTACCACAGGCCCGAGGATCTGGCCGGCAAACACATCGCCACCGAACTTCAGGGCGTCACCCGCCGCTTTTTTGACGAGCGTGGCATAGACGTCAAGGTCAGCTATTCCTGGGGCGCGACCGAAGCCAAGGTTGTGCAGGGCCTGGCCGACGGCATCGTGGAAGTCACCGAAACCGGCACCACCATCCACGCCCACGGCCTGCGCATTCTCTGCGACGTCATGATCACCAACACCGTGCTCATCGCCAACAGGGACGCCTGGAAAAACCCGGCCAAGCGCGAAAAGATCGGCCAACTCGATCTGCTGCTTCAGGGTGCGCTGCGCGCCGAGGCCCTGGTCTGCCTCAAGATGAACGTTCCGGCCGCCAGGCTCGACGCCGTGCTCGCCCTGCTGCCCGCCCTCAATTCTCCCACGGTCTCCCCCCTGCGCGACGCGCAGTGGGCTTCCGTGGAAACCGTGGTCAACACCGGGCTGGTGCGCGATCTCATTCCCAGTCTGCGCAATGCCGGCGCGGAGGGGATAATTGAGTTCGCCCTCAACAAAGTCGTTTAGCGGAGGGACGCCTTTTCGCGTGATGCTTCGTCAGGCTTCGTGTTTTGTTCCCTCTTTCCCGCGCGGGCTCATCCAGCCTCAGAGCTCGTTCCGTTTCAGCGTGGACGCCCTGCTGCCGGCCGCGTTCGCGGAAGGCGCCGGGGCGAAGCGGGCCGCGGATCTGGGCGCGGGCTGCGGAGTGGGCGTTCTGGCGCTCTTGCTGCGCTTTCCGAATCTCGCCTGTCTGGGCGTGGAGCGGGAGGCGGATCTGATCGCGGCGGCACAAGAGAACGCGCAACGCTTCAACTGCGTGGCCAGGGCGCATTTTGCGCGGGGCGATCTGGCGGATCGCGGTTTTTTGGAGAGTCTTGGGCGGGGAGCCTTTGATCTGGCGACGGCCAACCCGCCCTATCGCCTTGCGGGCGCGGGGCGGCCTTCGCCCTCGCTGTTGCGCCGGGAGGCGCTGACCGGATCACGGGGGAGCCTGCGGATTTTTGTCAACGCGGCGGCCTTTCTGCTGCGCAGGCACGGGCGCTTTGTGTGCGTGTTCACGCCGGCCAGGCTGGGGGAATTGCTGGCCTGCCTGGAGGCGGCGGATCTCGGCCCGCGCAGGCTGCGGGCGGTGCATGCCCGGCCGGGGGCGGCCGCGAAATTCGTGCTGGTGGAAGCGCGCAAGGAAGCGAAAGCCGATCTGGTGCTGGAAGCGCCGCTCACGCTGTACGCCGGCGAGCGGGGTCGGGAGTTGAGCGCCGAAGCGCGGGCGCTCGGCCTGGGTTGAGCGTCAAACCGGCCGCCAATATGCCGTCTGTGCCTAATCGAAAAAATCCCTGCCCGCGATCTTTGTTATTCGCCATGCATCTTTTTCTTTTCGCACAAAGACAATAAGATGCTG
>JAVBNZ010000019.1:0-17579 GCA_031551145.1 Desulfovibrionaceae bacterium
TCGTCATCCGCTACGAAGGCCCGCGCGGCGGCCCCGGCATGCGCGAAATGCTCTCTCCCACCTCAGCCGTCACCGGCATGGGCCTGGGCAAAGACGTGGCCCTGATCACCGACGGACGCTTTTCCGGCGGCACCAACGGCGCGGCCGTAGGGCATATCTCGCCGGAGGCGGCCGACGGCGGCCCCATAGGCCTCGTCATGGAAGGAGATCAGATACGCATCGACATCCCCGGCAGACGCCTCGACCTGCTGGTGGACGAAGCCGAACTCGCCCGCCGCAGGGCGAACCACAGGCCCAGGGAAAAAGAAATCAGCTCTCCCCTGCTGCGGCGCTACGCCGGGCAGGTGGGTTCGGCCGCAGGCGGCGCGATGTTCAAATAAAGGGGCGGATTTTCGCGTAATACAGCGTCAGGCGGCGTTTTTTACTCCGGTCATGGACGAGAAGAGTCCACTCCCTTCGTAAAAAACGCCGCCTTCCTTGTCTGACGCGAAAATCCGCCCCTTTATTCCGACGTCTTTCCTGAATTTTACCCAAAGCGCATGTGCTTTACATACTCAGGGTGAAAATCCGGGTCGGCGGCCAGATCGAGGGCGGCGCAGCCGCGCGCCCAGGCAGTGAGGCGGGTACGCAGTTCGGGCCTGAGCAGCAGGAGTTGCGCGCCTTCCAGAGCGCTGTTGCCCAGAGCCGTAAAACGCGCGCCCGCGCCCGGCGGGAAGAAGCCGAGGGTTTCGAGGTCTTCCGCGCGGGCATGTTCGCCCAGGGCACCGGCGATGAAGATGCGGCGCATATCGCCGCTGCGCAGGCCGGCGCGGGCGAGCAGGCGTTCGAGCGTGAGGGAAAAGGCCGCCTTGACGGCCAGCACGGCCTCCACGTCCTGCCCGCAGAGGAAGAGACCGCCGGGCAGGGCCAGACGGACTTCGCCCCCTTCTTCATACACAAGCGCGGCCAGTTTGCGGCCCAGAGGGGATGCCGGCGCGGAACGCTGAAAAATGCCTTCCGGGGAAAGCAGGCCGCCGCGCAGCAGAATGCGGAGCAGGGAAAGCCAGCCGGTGGCGCAGACGCCGCGCGGCGCGGCCCCGCCGATAACGGAAGCGCGAAGCCCGCCGGGTTCCAGGCAAAAGGCGGAAATCGCGCCCTCTTCGGCCGGCATGCCGCAGCGCAGGCCAATGCCTTCAAGGGCCGGGCCCAGAGGCACGCCGGCGCAGAGGCCTGCGTCTTCGTTCAGGGCCAGGACGAATTCGCCGTTCGTGCCGAGATCGACAAGCAGAAAAGGATATTCCGGCCGCTCCCGCTCCCGGATGAAAAGCGCGCCGGCGCTCAGGTCGCCGCCCACAAAGGGCGCGATCTGGGGAGGAATGAAGACCGGCGGCAGATCGGGCAGCGTTTCCGTCCTGCCGCCGGGATAGTCCAGGCGGTAGGGAGCGTGAGCCAGACCCTCCGTGTCCTGCTCAAGAAACAGGGCGGTCATGGCCGGGTTGGCGGCCAGACAGATTTCATTCACCGGGCCGGGCAGAGAGCGGATGACGCCGCGCAGGTGCGCGCGCACGAGTTCGGCCGCCCGGGCCTTGCCCCGTGGAGAAGCCGCGAGTGCAAGGCGGGACATGATTTCGCTGCCCCCGCCCATTTGAGGATTGAGATCCCAGCCTTCGGCCGCGCATTCCCCGGCCGGCGTGAGCGCGCGCCATTGCAGGCCGGTGGTGCCCAGATCCACTGCCAGCAGCAGGGGCTGCCGCGTTTCTGAAAGCACGCGCCGCCTGGGTTCGGGCGCGGGAAAGAGCCGTATTTCCCCTTCGGCCCGCGCGGGATGCCGGCAGGCCAGACGCACGCCCTGCGCGGCTTCTGCAGGGCTGAGCACCGCGCCTTCCTCGGGCGTGCATTGCGGCGCTGGAGAAAGAAAACGCACCCGGCAACGCCCGCAGCGGCCGAGACCGGAACAGAGCGCGGGCGGCCGCACCCGGCCGGAAAGCCATATCTGTTGGGCCAGAGTGGCGTTTTCTTCCGCCGGGATATCAATGATTTCCCCGTCGGCATTGCGTATGCGCAGGCTCATGTGCTGCTGGTGCCCTGCCCGGAAGCTATTGTCAAGTTTTTCGGGGGTGGCTCATTTTGCCGTGATGCTTCGTCAGCCTTCTTTTTTACCTCCGGTCATGGACCGAAGAGTCCACTTCCGTCGGCAAAAACTCGTCTTCCTCGCCTGCCGGCAAAAGCAGCCACCCCCGATTCCATTCAAAACAAGGCACCTCGGTCTTTCGCCGGCCTTGTTTTTGCATGAAAAATCACGGCGCCGCCTTCTCCCCCTTGACCGGCGGGAAGAAGGGCGGCTATGCTTCACCGTCCCCACTACGGTGCAGGTCCAAAATGAGGAATGACGATGAACAAAATTCTGGCGCAGGATGAAGTGGATGCCCTGTTGCGGGGGCTTTCCGGCGGATCTATCGAGACGGAAACCGACGAGCCGGTCAACAACGACGGCATCGTGGTCTTCGATCTGGCCAACCAGGATCGCATCATACGCGGCCGCATGCCCGTGCTGGAAATCGTCAACGACCGCTTCGCCCGGCTCTGCACCAACGCTCTTTCCAACGCCGTGCGCAAGCGCGTGGAGCTGAATCCCATTTCCATCGACATGACGAAGTTCGGGGAGTTCATGCGCTCTTTGCCCGTGCCCACGAGCATCAACATTTTCAAAATGGATCCCCTGCGCGGCAACGCGATCATCGTTGTGGACGCGCGCCTGGTCTTTTCCCTGGTGGAAAACATTTTCGGCGGGGCCGGCAGCCAGCCCAAGATCGAGGGCCGCGAGTTCACGCGCATCGAACAGGCCGTGGTGGACAGGGTGATCAAGATAGCCCTGGACAACATGGAGGAATCCTGGCGGCCCGTGCACGACGTGAAGCTGGAACTGGTGCGTTCGGAAATCAATCCCCAGTTCGCGGCCATCGTGCCGCCGAGCGACGTGGTGGTGGTGATCACCTTTGAAGTGGAACTCGACACCTCCATAGGCACCATGATCATCTGCCTGCCCTACGCCACCATCGAGCCCATACGTTCGAAGCTCCACGCCAGCTTCCAGACCGAGCGCCTGGAAATCGACCACGCCTGGGTTGCGCGCCTGAAGGAACGCCTGCTGGAAACCCCGGTGGAGTTCAAAATCCACTTCGGCAGCACGCACATCACCGGCAACCAGTTATTGCGCCTTCAGGTGGGCGACGTGCTCGTGCTCGACACCGACATGGAGGATCTGCTCACCTGCACCATCGCCGGCGTGCCCAAATTCCGGGGCATCGCGGGCACGGTGAAGTCGATGAAGGCCTTCCAGATCGTCAAGGAAGAAGAACCGCAGTATACGTAACTCCGCAGGGTCCGCTTCCAATTCATCGCCCAATCGCTGCGCCGAAAAACGTCGTTTTCGGCTTGCTCCGGCGGCTTCGCCGCCGGCGTACGCTCCGCGCCTTACGCCCGCTGGAACATATAGGCCGCGCGCGGCGGACGCCCGGAAAAAATGCGGTATTTCACCAGCTTCAAACCATGCCCCAAGGCCGTTGCTTCCATGTCGGCCCGGGACATGCGCAACGTGTATTCCGACGCGCGCCTGTGTTCGATCGGCATATTCCCATCGTCCGTGTGGTAACGATTACCGGGCATGCTGTTGTACCCATCGTCCACCATGTCGCATACCACCGCGCCCTTTGGCGACAAGCACGGCGCATACAGCCGCAAAAAGTCGCCGAAGGTGGCTCCCGGTATGTGATAGAGCCAGTTCAAGGACAAAATCACATCCACATTCGCGGGCGTAAGCGAAGGCTTGAGGCTGTTGTCGCGCCACAACTTCACGGTAAGGCCGGCTTTTTGGGCCAGCTTTCTGCCCAACGTGACGGCCGAGTCCTTGATGTCGGCTCCGGCCAGAGAGGTAAAGCCGCGCTCCGCAAGCCACAGCAGGTTGGCTCCGCTGCCGCATCCGGGCTCGAAGACGGAGGCGCCGGCGGGAAAATGATCGGCCACCCATGCGCAGGGAATGCAGACATGCCTTCTGAATATTCTGCGTTTAATCGCATAGAGGTGCCAGCTTTCGGCGTTGCAGTCGGAAACCAGCTTCGGCAACGTGCCGTCAACGCATCTCAAAAGATGCCTGAACGGCCATCTCTCATAAATATATCGTGATATCGACTTGATGCAATTCATACCCCCTCCTCAATCTGTGTACCCTGCGGCACGGCGCCGCGCCCGGCCGGCAACGTATGCCGGCCGCCGCAACCGCGAAGCCCGTTCCGGGCGAAGAGTAAAAACGTATGAAAAAGCAGCTGAAAAGCCGGCCGCTTCAAACGAAACGGAAACTACGCGGCTTCAGGAGGGGGATCCAAAAGAAAGATGGGGCTGTCAGGAAGAACAAAGACGTACTCGGTGAACAACGCCGACCGGTCTTCACCGATTGCGGGAATAAAGGATACCTGGTGTTCCGCTCTGTATTCGATGTCCACGTGGGATTGTACCATCCCGCCGCCATGGGCGTGAGCAATGGATATGTATACCGGAATTCCATCGTCATACGCCGCGACCGCCGCCCCAAAAGTCAGGAGCAGAAGGAGTACGGCCAGAGTTACGAAGCAGCCCTGCTGCCGGATGTCTTTCGAGTACGACATATATTATTAAATTATGTGGATTTTTTCAGATTGTCAATAAATGATGCAATAATAATGTGCCGAACAACACCATAATATTGCTCTGATAATTGTCACATATCGGTGTAAAGGCCGCCGACGAACGGCCTGAAATACTCACGCTTGCCCTTTCGCGGCAAAGTCTTATGTTATATGCCGCAACGGGATTTCGAGATCCCGGGGAGGGCGTCATGATCACCCGCGACACTGCAACGGAACTTCGTGAGATATATTTTGCCGGCGGCTGCTTCTGGGGCGTGGAGGAATATTTTTCCCGTGTGCCCGGCGTGCGGGACGTGGAAGCGGGCTATGCGAACGGCTCCACGCCGAACCCCGGCTACAGGGAAGTCTGCTCGGGCAACGGCGGGCACGCGGAAACCGTGCGCGTGCTGTACGATCCGGCTGTAATCGCCCTGAAAACTCTGGTCGAACAATTTTTCAAGATCATCGATCCCGTGAGCGTGAACCGCCAGGGCAACGACCACGGCGTGCAGTACCGCACGGGCGTCTACTATACGCGGGAAGAAGACAGGCCTGTCGTCGCGGCCGTTATGGACGAGGAGCGGAAAAAATACGCGCGGCCCCTGGCCGTGGAGCTTTTGCCCCTGTCCGCCTATTATCCGGCCGAAGAGGAGCATCAGGACTATCTGAAAAAGCATCCCGGCGGTTATTGCCACATCAGTTTTTCAGGCCTGAAGGATCTCGAAAAAAAAGGGGATTTCAGCGCCTGGACACGGCCTTCGGACGCGGAGCTCAAACAGCGCCTTACGCCGGAAGAATACGAGATCACGCGGCGCGGGGGCACGGAACGGGCCTTTACCGGAAAATACCACGCCCACAAGGAACCGGGTATCTATGTAGACGTGGTGAGCGGCGAGCCGCTTTTTTCCTCCGCGGACAAGTTCGATTCCGGCTGCGGCTGGCCGAGCTTTACCAGGCCCGTTGAGCACGAAAGGATCGTCGAAAAGCGGGACGGAAGCTTCGGCATGGAACGCACCGAGGTGCGCAGCCGCACGGCCGATTCGCACCTCGGCCACGTGTTCACGGACGGCCCGGCGGACAGGGGCGGACTGCGTTACTGCATCAACAGCGCGGCCCTGCGCTTCATTCCCTGTGAGCGCATGGAGGAGGAAGGCTACGGCGCGTACAAGGCAACTGTGCGCAAAGAAAAATAAAAGCCGATACGGCAGGGCTGCGGAAAAAAACCGGGCGCGGCAAACACCGCGCCCGGTTTTTTGTTGCGGCGGAAACCGCTTAATCGTTTCCGCCCGAAAGCGTGGCTATCTGCCCTTTCCGCCCCGCCTGCCGCCGTGCTTGCTCGGCGCGGCGTCCAGGCTTGTCGCGTGCGCTTCCCTGGAAACATAGGCCACGGTGACGCGCCGGCCTTTTTCTTGCTGATATTCCAACACCACGAAGGTAGAGTCGTCCTTGTTCCATTTGCTGTAGGTGCATTGCCGCTCAAACGCGCAGCCGAACTCGTTCGGATGCGGCGCGCCGTAGCGCTCGCTCAGCGCCTTGTGCAGCCGGCCGACGAGATCCGTCGCGCCGGACGCGTCCAACCCCTTGACGAACTGCACGTTTACGGCGGCCAGCTTCCCTTTATGGAAAACATAGATTATTCCGGCTTCGCGGCCGGACACGTTCGCCTTGAACGTGATGGGGTCATTTCCCTTCGCGTAGGGCTGCACGTTCAGCATCTTGGCCACGTCCTCGCGCGCCATGCCCCAGGGGGTTTTTTGCAGATCAAAGGGTTCGCGGCCGGAAGCGGCAAAGGCCGGAACCGCAAGCGCGAGCACAAGAAGTCCTGTCAGAAAAAAGCGCATGGTGTTCTCCTGCGTTTGGGCTTACCAATAGGGATGGAATCTGCCGAAGTACATGGGCGCGTCCGGCCCGACGGGCGAAGGATCGCCGCGCATGACGAGCGGATCCGGATAGGTGCCGAGGGGCTCGACCTCGCTCGTGTCCTTGCCTGCGCATCCGGCAAGACACAGACAGAGCAGAAGGGCGGCGAACAGTGCGCTTCTGAGGCGTGCGGGGCGCCTGAAAACGAATACGTGCATAGGATGCTCCTGAGTAAAGGATTTTCCTATTGCATAGCCTATAGCCCCCGTTGAGTAAAGCGGATCAAAAATATGGACACGGTCGACGCAGCACAGCGCAGCCGCAACATGGCGCGGATAAAGGGCAAAAACACGGGGCCGGAAAAGCTGGTGCGCTCTCTGCTGCACCGCATGGGCTGCCGCTTCCGCCTGCACGCGAAGCTGCCCGGCAGGCCGGATATCGTGCTGCCGCGCCGCAAAATCGCCGTTTTCGTGCACGGCTGCTTCTGGCACGGGCACGAGGGCTGCAAACGGGCTACCATCCCCGCGACCCGGACGGAATTCTGGGTCGCCAAGATCCAAAGCGCCAAGGAACGCGACGCGCGCGCGCTCACCGCTCTCACGGACATGGGCTGGCGCTGTCTCGTGATCTGGCAGTGCGAGATGAAGGATGCGGAGGCGTTGAAAAAACGCCTGGAAGACTTTTTACACGCGGAAGAACATCGAGCTTTTCCTATAAATAAAAAAAGCAAGGGCAAAAAGGCCGTTTGACGCCGCTTTTTACCCGCGAACAGCCTTATTTATGTCTCAATAAATTCAAAATATGCCGCGCCAACGCTCCGGCCAGGGGCGGCGGCACGGCGTTGCCTATCTGGCGGGCGATTTCCAGCTTGGTGCCGCTGAAGCGGAAATCGTCCGCAAAACCCATCAAGCGGGCCGCTTCCCGGTGCGTGATCGGCCTGTGCGCCTCGGGGTGCAGATAGCGCCCCTTTTCCGGCTTGAAAAACTCCGTGCGTATGGTCACGGAAGGCCGCTCCCACCACAGCCGGCCGAACAAGTCCGTGCCGCCGCTTGTCTTGCGCAACCAGCAGCCGGGGGTCAGTTCCGGCGCGTTTTGTTGCAGATCAAAGCGGTTGCCGCCGCAGGGCACTGCCTGATAGCGCAGCACACTCCTGGCCGTGGGGCTGCGGCCGAAATGCAGATCCAGCGGCGGGGGCAGGTCGCGCGGTTCCGTGCCTTCAGGCGGGGGCAGGTCGGCAATGGCGTCGCGCACCGTACGCCGGAGAGGCAGCCCGTCTTCCTCATCCCGGCTGTGCGTTTTGGGGGGTGGAAAGGGCGGGGGCAGATCCCGCCGCCAACCGAGGATAAAGGCGCGAATGCGCGTTTGCGGCACGCCGTAGTCGGCCGCGTTGAGCAGGGCCGCGCTGGTGCTGAAGCCCAGAGCCTTTGCCCGCCGCACAATGGCGTCGTATTCCGGGGACGTGAGCAGGCCGGGCACGTTTTCGATCAGAAAGACTGCGGCACCGCTGCGCGCCGCAATGTCCATGAAGGGCTGCCACAGGGCGCGGCGCGCATCATTCGCGCGGCCCTTGTTCAACAGGCTGAAGCCCTGGCAGGGCGGCCCGCCGATGACGAGATCGGCGCGCGGCACTTCCCGCCGGCCGGCGGCCCAGGCTTCTATATCCCCGCAGGCCGCATGCGGGCCGAAGTTCAGGGCATAGCTGCGCGCGGCCGCTTTGTCGGCGTCCACGGCAAGAACGCTCTCAAAGCCGCCGCAAAAACGCGGATCGACAAAGCCGGAGCTTAAGCCTCCGCAGCCGGAAAAAAGATCCAACAGCCTGTACATGCCCGCAAGCAATATACCGTCCGCCCGGCCGGGGCAAGCGGCGTTGCCCGATGTTTTTATAAACGCCCCTCCCCAGCCCAATACCGCGCGACTGTTTCGCGTTCCTCTTCCAGAAAGCGCAGCGCGGCGTCGGGCAGAAGGAAGCGGGCGGAGCGGCCGGAGAGGAAACGCCGGCGGATGTCGGAAGCGCTGATGTCGAGCCGGGTCAGGGGCAGATAGATCAGCATGGTGCCCTGCGGCATGCAAAAGCAGAGCGCGTCGGCGGGCAGGGGCGGGCCGGAAAAGAGTGCGGGCGCGCAGGGCTTTGCGCAGGGAAGAAAGCCGCGCACGGCCCGGGCGAAATATTCCTGTTCCGCGCCGTCGCGCGGCGCGATCACGAAGTCCGCGAGTTCCGGCAGTTCGACGCCCCTATGCCAGGAAGGCAGGGCCGCGAAATCCTCGCAACCGAGCAAAAAACAGCGCCGCGCCTCCGGTTCTTCCCCGGCATAGCGCGCCAGGCTGTCCCAGGTGTAGGAGGGGCCGGGGCGTTCGCCCTCCATCGCGTTGACGCGCATGAAGGGCATGTCCTCCACCGCGGCCCGCAGCAGGCGCACGCGCAGCTCAAAGGGCAGCAGGCCGGCGGCCGGCTTGTGGGGCGGGCACGCGCAGGGCAGCAGATCCACGCGCGCAAGGCCGAGCAGTTCGCGCGCCTCCAGGGCCAGACGCAGATGCCCGTTGTGGACGGGATTGAAACTGCCGCCCAGAATGCCTATGCGCCCGATGTGCGCAGGCCGCTCGGGCGTCATCCGCCCCGCACCTGCCCGTTGCCGAAGACCACGAACTTGGTGGTGGTCAGTTCCCGCACGCCCATCGGCCCGTAGGCGTGGAGCTTGGAGGTGGAGATGCCGATTTCCGCGCCCAGGCCGAGTTCGCCGCCGTCGTTGAAGCGGGTGGAGGCGTTGATCCCGACCATCGAGGCGTCGGCCTCGCGCAGAAAGCGCATGGCGTGCGCGTGATCGTTGGTGCAGATGACTTCCGTATGCTTCGAACCGTAGCGGGCGATGTGATCGAGCGCCGCGTCCAGATCCGCCACCACGCGCACCGCCAGGATGAGATCGTGGAACTCCTGACCCAGATCCTCCGGCCGCTGCGGCCGCGCCGTGCCGCCCAACAGCGGCAGAGAGCGGGCGCAGGCCCGGAACTCCACCCCGGCGTTGCCCAGCTTTTCCCGCACGCGGGGCAGAAAATCGTCCGCCGCGCTTTCATGCACCAGCAAACATTCCAGCGCGTTGCACACGCCGGGGCGCTGCACCTTGCCGTTGTACACAACGTTCAGGGCCTGATCCAAATCGGCGTCCGCGTCCACAAAAACATGGCACACACCCATAAAGTGCTTGAGCACCGGCATGGTCGCCTGCTCCGTTACCGCGCGGATGAGCGTTTCGCCCCCGCGCGGGATGAGCACGTCGATGTATTTGTCGAGTTTGCAGAGCAGCCCCACGGCAGCCCTGTCCGGCGTCGCGAGCACCTGGGCGGCCTTGCCCGGCAGGCCGGCGTGCTCCAGGGCTTCATGCAGCAGGGCGGCCAGCGCCGTATTGGAGCGCAGCGCCTCCGACCCGCCCCGCAGCACCACGGCGTTGCCCGCCTTCAGGCACAGAATGGCCGCATCTATCGTCACATTGGGGCGAGATTCGTAGATCATGGCCACCACGCCCAGCGGAATGCGCATCCTGCCCACCAAGAGGCCGTTGGGGCGCTGCTTCATGTCCTCCACCGAGCCCACGGGATCGGGCAGATCCGCCACATAACGGCAGGCCGCGGCCATGTCTTCCAGCAGGGCCGGAGTCATGCGCAGCCTGTCCAGGCGCGGCGCGTCCATGCCGGCCGCCTCGGCCGCCTGCATGTCTTCGGCATTGGCCGCCAGCACGGCGTCCGCGCGCTCATGCAGCAATTCCGCGAGACGCAGCAAGGCCGCGTTCTTGACCGCCGGAGAGGCCGCCGCCAACGCGCGCGAGGCGGCCTGCGCCTCCTGACCCAACTTTTCCATCTGAGCGGCAAGATCCATGATGATTCCCCCTGGGAGAGGAGAAGCGGGACGGGGAGAGGGAACCTTTTGGAAAAGGTTCCCTCCCCCGAACCCCCACCCCCCAAAACTTTTTTATGGCGTAGATGCGTTGTGCCACAACAACACTTTCGGCGCAACGGAGAGCTTCGGGAGCGTTGCCGTAGGAAAGCCGCCGGGCTTATCGCAAGCAAGATACGCCCACAAAAGGAGTCAAGGGGCATAAGCCCCTTGCGGAGGGGTTTGGGGAGGCGGAGCCTCCTCAAGCTCTTCAGTCCGCCGGAGGCGTCACGCCCGTTCGACTAAAATTTTATCGCCGTCAACGCGCAGGGGGCGCACGGGCAGCAGTTCGCGGCCGGGCGGCGGGGATCCGCCCGCAAGGCGGCAAGGGGCATAATGTTCGTCGATGCCGCAGTTGCGCGCGCCTTCGGGGATCATGAACAAGGAGGGAAGGGCGAGCAGACCGCGCAGAAAATCCGCGCGCCGCGCGGCAACGGCCTCGCGCAGCAGGCGGGCGCGCCGGGCCTTTTCCGCCTGGGCAATTTGGCCGGGCATCGTCGCGGCAGGGGTGCCGGGTCGGCGCGAATAGGGGAAGACGTGGGCGTACGTCAGACCCAGACCCGAAATGATGTTCAGGCTGTCGCTGAAATCCGTTTCGCTTTCGCCGGGAAATCCGGTGAGCAGATCCGCGCCCAGGCCGAGCGGGGAACGCGCGGAGCGCAGCAGGCGGACGCTTTTTTCAAGGTGCTCCAGGTCGGTGTGCCCGCGCCCCATGCGGCGCAGCACGTCCGGGCTGCCGCTTTGCAGGGAAAGGTGCAGATGGGGGCAGAGCAGGCGGCTGCGGCCGAACAGTTCGACGAAATCCTCGTCCAGTTGACTGGGTTCGAGGGAACTGACGCGCAGGCGCAGCCGGCCCGCCCAACGCGGGGCAAGGCGATCTTCCAGCACGCGCAGCAGGGCGGTGAAGTTGCGCGCTTCGGGCAAACGGTACTGGCTGAGGTTGATGCCCGAAATCACGAGTTCGCGAAAGCCGGCTGCGGCCAGACGTTCGGCCTCGGCGCGGACTTCTTCGGGATCGCGGCTGCGCGCGGGCCCGCGCGTGAGAGGCACGATGCAATAGGCGCAGCGGTGGGAGCAGCCGTCCTGCACCTTGAGCACGGGCCGGGCGCGGCCGTAGCCGTTGAGCGCGAAGGGGGGAAACAGCGGCGGCGCGGGCAGGGGATCGTCGCCCGGCGGGAAGGCCTCCCAGGGGTTCGACAGCAGCAGGCTTTTACGCTCCTGGGGTATGACCGCCCACGGGCGGTCCGCCCCCTCAAGCGCCGCGCCCGCCAAACGGGCCGAGCAGCCCGTAAGCAGGATGCGGGCCTGCGGAGCTTCGCGCCGCAGGCGGTAGACCGCGTTGCGCGCGTCGCGCTCGGCCTTGGCCGTGACCGCGCAGGAATTGATCAGCGCGATGTCGACCCCGGCCGGAACAGCCGATTCCGTTCCGCCGAACGCACTCCAGGCCTCGGCTATCGCCCGGCTCTCGTACTGGTTCACCTTGCAGCCGAAGGTGGCGATGAAATATGTCCAGATTTTCATGAATCGTTTTTGATATGGAGTTCAGGGGGCAGGAAACTTTTACATGTTTCCTGCCCCGCAAACTCCGGAACTATTGTGAGCAGGAGCGGGGAGTGGCTGCTTTTGCCGTCAGGCGAGGAAGACAAGTTTTTGCCGACGGGAGTGGACTCTTTTGTCCATGACCGGAGGCAAAAAAGAAGTCTGACGAAGCATCACGGCAAAATGAGCCACTACCAAACTATTCAGCGGCGGGAGCGGCGGGAGTAAGCGTGCGCGCGCCGAGTTCCCGGTCGAGCAGCAGCAGGCCCTGGCCTTCGCCCTTGATGAGCTTGAGTTGGCTGAGCACGGCGGAAACGTTCGCCTCTTCCTCGATCTGCTCGGTAACGAACCAGTGCAGGAAGATTTCGGAGGCGAAGTCTTCCTCTTTCCTGGCAAGGGCCGCGAGCTTGTTGATGCGGGCGGTAACGGAGCGTTCGTGCTCCAGGGTTTTGTCGAAAACGTCCACGGCGTTTTTCCAGCTCGCCGGGGGGGCGTCGATGGTTTCGAGCACGGCCTTGTTGCCGTGTTCGAGAATGTAGTCATAGAACTTCAGAGCGTGCTGGAGTTCTTCCTGGGCCTGAAGGCGCATCCAGTGGGCGAAACCGGGCAGGCCGGCGTCCTGGAAATAGGCGGACATGGAAAGATAGAGGTAGGAGGAATAGAGTTCCCATTTCACCTGTTCGTTGAGGCTTTTGGCCAGAGTTTTATTCAGCATGACAAGAGTCTCCTGTTGAGAAAAGGTTGGAGGGTTTCGAGAGAGAATCCGGAGGTAGCCTGACTAACCCGGACAATGTCGTCACGAGAAAAATTTTTGTTCCCCGCCGAGGAAAAGGCTTTTTATGAAGGGAGTGCACTCTTGTTGTACTCGACCGGAATAAAAAGAGATATCCGCCAAAGGCGGGAACGAAAGGAACGCGGTGTCAACAGCCCTGCCAGTCCCGGCCGGAAAGCGCCGCCAGCGCAAGAGTAAGGGCCTGAATGCCGTCCTTGGAGCGCCCGTTGGCGATCATCAGCCTGTACATCTGTTCGGCCAGGGCGAGGCCGGGCAGCACAAGGCGCATGCGGCGGCATTCGGCCACGCAGAGTTCGAGATCCTTGAGAAAATGTTCGGCCAGGAAGGTCGGGGCAAAGTCGTTGTTGAGGATGCGCGGACCCTGAATGCTCAGGGCGGCGCTGCCGGCCGCGCCGTTTTTGACGGCTTCGAGCCAGAGGCGCGGATCGAGCCCGGATGCGTAGGCGAAAAGCAGGGATTCGCACACGCTGAACATGAGCCCGGCCACGGCGGTCTGGTTGGCGAGCTTGGCGCGCTGGCCCATGCCGGCAGCGCCGAAGAAGGTGACGGTTTTGCCCATGATGTCGAAAAGGGGTTTCAGGCGCTCAAAGCCGGTCGCATCCCCGCCGACGAGGATGGAGAGCGTGCCGTTTTTCGCGCCCGAGTCGCCGCCGGTCACCGGGGCGTCGAGGGCGGAGCAGTCCTGCGCGGCGGCGGCTTCGGCGATGCGTTCCGCAAGTTCGGGGCTGCTGGTGGTCATGTCGCAAATCACGCCTCCGGCGGCCAGGCCGGCGAGCACGCCGCGTTCGCCGAGAATGGTTTCTTCCACATCAGCGGGAGCGCCGACCATGGTGAAGACGATATCGGAATGTTCCGCGACCTCGCGCGGGCTCTCCACCCAGGCCGCGCCGGCGTTGAGCAGGGCGGCGGCCTTGCTTTGCGTGCGGTTGTAGACGGTCAGAGGATATCCGGCCTCAAGCAGCCGGCCGGCCATGGAAGCGCCCATAACGCCGGTGCCTATCCAGCCGATGCGTGTTGTTTCCGCCATAGAGCTTCTCCTGTCAGAATGTTTTTGTGAGGAGTCCGTTCCCGCCGCACATCCCGCATACATTGTCCGACGAAGAACCGGACCGCGGCCCCTGTTCCTGCAGGATCTCCACCGGACACCTGCCCAGGCTGATCTGCAGGCCCATGCGCCGCATGTCGCTCTGGAATTCTTCAGAGCCGTGCAGGTGGAGGCCTTTATCGACACAGCCGATGAGGTCGGCGTTCCGCGAAGCGGAAACGTCGTGGCTGACCAGGACGATGGTCATTTCCCCGCGCAGTTCGGCGAACAGGGAGTTCAGCGCGGCCTGCCCCTCCACGTCCAGTCCGGCGGCCGGCTCGTCCAGAATGAGCAGTTCCGGCGCAAGCGCCAAAGCCCTGGCAATCAGCACGCGCCGGCGCTGCCCCTGAGAGAGATCTCCGATGCGTCTGCGGCGCAGTTCCCACATGCCGGTGCGGCGCAGGGCGGAAGCGGAGGCGTCGCGCCCCTGTCTGCCGGCAGCGCAGCCGAGGGCCGCGACCTCTTCCACACTGATGGGAAAGTCCTTGTTCAGGTTGGCGTCCTGGGGCACATAGCCCACGGCGCGGGCGGATTCGGGCGGAACGCCGCCGAGCACTTCGATGTTGCCGCTTTGCGGGCGCAAGAGCCCGAGCATGAGGCGCAGCAGCGTGGTTTTCCCGCCGCCGTTCGGGCCGATGAGCAGCATGAAGGTTCCGCGCGGCACGGAAAAAGAAACGTCGTGCAGGACGGAGAAATCCGGCCGGTCAAAGCTGACGTTGCGGAAGACGACGGCGGGAGGCGGATTCATACTGTTTGCATTAGCCTTTTCCCCGGCGCGGCGCAAGGGCGGGAGAAGGCGCGGGAGGCAGGGACGCGGGCGGGCGAACACGGTTTCGGCCGGAACGCCCCTGCCTTCCTCCATGCTCTTGTTGCCCATGGAGAGAGTTTTCAGCAAGGCCAAACTTTCCTGCATTCTGTCGTAATCCCTGACCCCCATAAGCACTGCCGAAGCTTCGCCGTTCTGAGTGATGACCACGGGGCCGGAGGTGTTCACCCGCTCCAGCACCTTAGCGGTGTTGGCCTTCACATAGCTGACGGGCTTCTTGGCTCAGGCGCATAATACTTCCTTTGGTTCATCTTTATATACCGAATTTGGATTTAATTCAGTCTCACGTCAATACGGAGACACGACCGCCGCGCGGGGACAACACTCCTGCGGGATGGAGCAGCCGGCCGCGCGCTTGATCTTCGCTCCCGCGCGGTATACTCCCCAACTCATGCAGACTACCGCCGCCCTGCGTCCGGTGCTCGCCGCCGTATGCGCCTCGCAATTCGTCCTTCCCTTCATGCTGGCGGGCGTCAACGCCGTGCTGCCCATCATGGGGCACGATCTGCACCTGAGCGCGCGCCAGATCAGCATGATCAGCACCATCTACACCCTGAGCCTGGCCATAGCCCAGTTGAGCTCGGGCCGCCTGGGCGACATCTGGGGCAGGCGGCGCCTGTTCCTCGGCGGTTTGGGGCTGTTCGCGCTCTGCTCCATCGCGCTCGGCGGCGTGCGGCAGTTTGAGGTCTTTCTCTGTCTGCGCTTTCTGCAGGGGCTGGGCGCGGCCTGCTTCAACTCCGCCGGCCTGGCCATCCTGATGACGCTCGCGCCGCAGCAGCAGCGCGGCACAGTGCTGGGCATAAGCGCGGCGGCGGTCTATGCCGGGGTTTCCTGCGGGCCGGCCCTGGCGGGAGTTATCGCCGGCATCCTGGACTGGCGCTGGCTGTTTTGGATCACGGCGGCGGCGGCCGGCGCGGCCTGGCTGCTCATGCGGCACAATCTGCATCAGGAATGGCGGCCCGGCCTGGGCGAACCCTTTGACTGGAAGGGCTGCCTGAATTACGGCGGTTTCATGTTCCTGCTGACGCTCGGCGCTTCCTCTTTCCAGCACGAAGTTTGGGCGCCCTGGGCGCTGGGCGGATCGCTCTGCCTGCTGCTTGTCTACCTGCGGCTGGAGTGGCGTTCGCCCTACCCTCTGCTGGAACTGCGCCTGTTCACGCGCAACCGCGCCTTCGCGCTCTCGGCCCTGGCGGCCTTTGTCAACTATGCCGCCGGCATCGGCATGGGTTTTTATTTCAGCGTCTACCTGCAAAGCCTGCGCGGCCTTTCGGTGCACGAAGCCGGCTTTTTTCTGGCCGGCCAGGCCGTGGTGCAGATGATCTCCTCGCCCTTCGCCGGGCGGCTGGCCGACCGCTTCGGGCCGGGACGCATCAGCACCGCCGGCATTTTTTTGTGCGGCGTGGGCATAGGTCTGGCCTCGCTGATCGGCCCACACACCTCCTTTGCGCTGCTGATAGGCATACAGGTGGTGCTGGGCCTGGGCTTCGGGCTGTTCGCCACGCCGAATACCACGGTTATCCTCGAAAGCGCCGGACCGCGCTACCTCGGGCAGGCGGCCGGGTTGACGGGCGCGGTGCGCACCGGCGGCATGCTGGCCAGCATGATCATCGTCACCGCGACCCTGAGTTGGTTTGTCGGGCACGAGCAGGTCGGCCCGGCGAACGCGCCGGCCTTCATGGAAGGCATGCGCCTTGACTTTCTTCTTTTTTCCGGGCTCAATCTTCTGGCTCTCGCCTGCTCGATCGGACGTCTCTCCTATGATCGCAGCCGCGCGGAAGAGCGCGCAGCCTCTTCGAAGGAGTAAGCATGTCCGCGGAACTGACCAAGGCCCGACAACAACTTTCCCAGGTGCGCGGCAATCTGCGCCAAGGCAAAATACTGCCCGCCGTCCAGTCCGTCCAGTTCGCCCTGCAGATTGTGATACGGGGCCAGCTCCTCAAGGACGAACGCCGGGAATTCGATCAGCTGCTGACCGAGGCCGTGTCCTGGCTGGCGCTCGACACCGAAGTGCGCAAACTCTACCCCCTGCAGCTTGAATACGCGCCCGGCAAAGAGCGGGAACTGGCGGAGAGCATGAAGGATCTGCTCAATGCACTGGGCGAACTGGCCGCCGAAGAGGCGCAGGAGCATATCCGTCAGCGCGAAGAGCGCAAGGCTGCCCTGCTTGCCCGGGGCAGCGCGGAATTCGCGGAAGGCAAACGGGAAAAGGGCCTGCAAACCTTTGCCCTGCTCAACAGGGAATTTCCGAATGATCCCGCGTTGCGCGGAGAAATGGGCAAGGCTCTGCTGGAAGCCGCGGAATACGAAGCCGCTGTGGAGTATCTGCAGAGCGCCCTGGATATCGATCCCGAGCTTTTGCCCCTCTATACCTGGATTGCCATCGCCCTGCGCAAGCTCGACCGCTTTGAGGCCGCGGAGCAGTATTATCTGCGGGCCGCCGAGCGATCGCGCATGGATCCCTCGATCTATTTCAACATCGGCCGCCTCTACATAGACTGGGAAAAATGGGAAAAAGCCGTCAAAGCGGGCAGGGCGGCCATCCAGCTCAAACCCGACTTTATTGAAGCGCGCAAGCTTGTGGAATACGCGGAAAAAAAACTGGCCGCCCAGGAAACGAAATAACGCGCTTTGCCGAAGCCGCGCCCCGCGCCTTTGTCGGAAAAATCCGACCTCGGCACGCCTCACGGCAGGCGAGCCGTACCTGTTTGATTGCGCGCAAAATTCTTTTCAGCGCACGGCTCGTCCTTTGTTTACGCGCAGTGCTCCCGCGCAATTCGTCATAAAAATCAGACAACATTTTTCGGAAAAATCCGACCAGCGCGCCTCTTTCAGAGGAGAGCCTGTTTATAACAATCATATTTTGCTCATCAATTTTCTCAGATGCCGCCGGCCCGCCTTTTGCTCATATATGC
>JAVBNZ010000058.1:0-24521 GCA_031551145.1 Desulfovibrionaceae bacterium
CTGCTCCTGCCCGTTCCCTGGGATTTCTTCCGCCGGCTGTGGCCCGGCCTCACGCGGGCCGCGAACCGCCCGGAAGGCGCGCGCCCGGCGCTCGGCCAGTTCTTTCTGCCCAATGAGGCCGGTCTGCGGGCCCATCTGCTCGACATTGCGCGGAAAAATCTGTCCGCACAGGGATTTGCCGTTATCGAGGAGCGGGAAGTGCCGAACAGGCCGGAGGCGCTCGGCCACGCCGCCCGGCAGAGCCTGCCCTTCATGATGCAGCTTCTCCTGCTGCCGCAGTATCCCGGCCGGGACGATCCCGCGCCGGAAGCCGACGAGGAATGCGAACGACGGCTCTACATCGCCCGCCGGCGCATGGAGAACGAGACGCGGCTCGCGCTCGGCAAGGCGGGAAAGACTCTGCGGAGCTTCCACGTCGCATCCCTCTCCTGCCGCAGCGTGGTGTACAAGGGCATGCTGCCGGGCGCGAAGTTGGCCGAGTTCTATCCGGATCTGGCGCATGAGCTTTTCACCGCGCCCTTCGCGGTGTTTCACGAACGCTTCAGCACCAACACGCTGCCCTCCTGGCCGCTGGCCCAGCCTTTCCGCCGACTGGCCCACAACGGCGAAATCAACACCATCCGGGGCAACGTCCTGCACATGCGGGCGCGGGAATCGGTTCTGGCTTCGCCCCTTTTCGGCGCGCACATGGGTGATTTGCTGCCTATTGTGGACGAACTGGGCAGCGATTCGGCCATGTTCGACAACGTACTGGAACTGCTCACGCTTTCCGGCCGCTCCCTGCCGCACGCGCTGATGATGATGGTGCCTGAACCCTTCGGCCGGGCCTATGTTATGGCCGACAACAAGCGCGCCTTTTACGAATACCACGCCGCGCTCATGGAGCCCTGGGACGGCCCCACGGCCATGGTCTTCACCGACGGCCGCACGCAGGTGGGCGCATTCGGGGATCGCAACGGCCTGCGGCCCTGCCGCTGGAGCGTTGACCAGGGCGGCCTGATGGTGCTGGCCTCGGAAAGCGGCGTCGAGGACGGGGAACAGCCGATCCGGCAACGCGGCCGCCTGCAGCCGCGCCGCATGATCATTGCCGACATGCTGCGCAGGCGCATCGTGCCCGACGTGGAAATCAAGGGCCGGGTGATACGAGCCCGCCCCTACCGCCGGGCGTTGCGCGCGCACTGCGTGGAGCCCGCCGCCCTGCCCCGCCCGCAGGCCGGTTCCCTGCCTGATGGAATTTTGAAGGGCGAAGCGCCGAAAACCGACGCGGCCCGCGCAATCCTCTTCGGCCACAGCGAACGCGGTTTCAAAGACATCCTGCTGCCCATGGCCCGCGACGCCCAGGAGCCCGTGCAGGCAACGGGATTCGACCGGCCTCCGGCCGTGCTCGACGAACGGCCGCAACTGCTCTTCGACTATTTCAAGCAGCAGTTCGCGCAGATCACCAACCCGCCCATCGATCCGCAACGCGAGGAACTCTCGATGTCGCTGATGGGTTTTGCCGGCCGCGAGCGCAACATCCTCATGCCGGAGGCCGGGCACTGCGCCCTGCTCAAACTCCAGCATCCCTTTCTGACCAGGGACGATCTCGCCCGCCTGCGCGCCGCGCACCACCCTGAAATCCGCTGTCGCACCCTGGATGCGACCTTTCCCGTCACGCCGGACACGACGCCGGACACGACGGCGGGCGCGGCCCTGGAAAGCGCGCTGGATGATGTATGCCTGCAGGCCGAGCGCGCCATAGCCGAAGGAGCCTCCCTGCTCATCGTCAGCGACGCGGCGGCCGGGCCCGATCGCGCGCCCATGCCCGGTCTTGCGGCCGCCGCCGGTCTGCACCACCACCTGCTGCGCAAGGGCCTGCGCCACGCCTGCGGCATTCTGGTTGAAAGCGGCGAAGCTTTTGAAATCATGCACATGGCCCTGTTTGTCGCCTACGGCGCAAGCGGCGTCTGCCCCTACGCCGCTCTGGACATCATTGCCGAACGGACGGGCGAGATCGGCAAAGAGCCGCACGAGGCCCTGGAAGCCTATATCACGGCCCTGAAAAAAGGCTTTCTCAAAACCCTCGCCCGGCTCGGCATTTCAACGCTGCGCAGTTTCAGGGGCGCGCAGAGCTTTGAGGCGATCGGGCTCGGCCCGGCTCTGGTCGAACGCTGTTTCACCGGCACGGCAAGCCGCCTCGGCGGCATAGGTTTTGCCGAATTGGCCGCCGAAACCCTGACCCGTGTCGGGCAGGCGTATTCCGGCGTGCCGAAAGCTCCGATCAGGGCGCGCGCCACGCATCTGTGGACGCCCGTGACGGTCAAGGCCCTCCACGCCGCCGTGCGGGAAAACAATCCCGAAGAGCGTGACAAGGCCTGGGAGCGGTATCGGATTCTGAGCGAAACGCATGAACCCGTCACCTTGCGCGATCTGCTGACGTTCAAAAACGGCCGTCCCCTACCCTTGGAGGCGGTGGAGCCGGCGGAGGATATCGTCCGGCGCTTCGTGGGCGCGGCCATGTCGTTCGGCTCGCTCGGCATTGAGGCTCACGAAACCCTGGCCGTGGCCCTCAACCGGCTCGGCGCGCGCAGCAATTGCGGCGAGGGAGGGGAAGATCCCGCCCGCAACAGGCCGGGGCGCGACGCCCGTGGCAATGTTGCGGACACGCGCTCGCGCATCCGTCAAATTGCCTCGGGCCGTTTCGGGGTAACGGCGGAATATCTGGCCTTTGCGGATGAAATCCAGATCAAGGCGGCGCAGGGAGCCAAGCCGGGCGAAGGCGGGCAGCTTCCGGCCGCCAAGGTCACGCCGGAAATCGCCCGCGTGCGGCACACCCTGCCGGGCATTTCCCTTATCTCGCCCCCGCCGCATCACGACATTTATTCCATCGAGGATCTGGCCCAGCTTATATATGATTTGCGCCGCGTCCAGCCCACGGCCCGCATTTCGGTGAAGCTGGTCGCCCAGGCCGGCGTGGGCACGGTGGCCGTGGGCTGCGTGAAATCCGGCGCGGATATCGTGGTGATTTCCGGGCACGACGGCGGCACGGGGGCCGCGCCCATGTCGGCCGTGCGCCATGTGGGCCTGCCCTGGGAAATGGGCCTTGCCGAAGCGCGGCGGGCGCTGGAGATCTGCGGTCTGCGCGGCGGCGTCGTTCTCCAGACCGACGGCCTGCTGCACACCGGACGCGATTTGGCTGTGGCGGCCCTGCTCGGCGCGGACGAATTCGCCTTCGGCACCGGGCTGCTCGTTGCACTGGGCTGCGTTATGTGCCGCCGCTGCCACCTGGGAACATGCAAGGCCGGCATCGCCACGCAGGATGCGGCCCTGCGCCGGCGTTTTTCCGGCACGCCGGAAATGGTGCAACGCCGGCTGCGCTTTCTGGCCGGGGATTTGCGCAGGCATATGACCGAACTGGGCTTCAGCACTGTTCAGGACATGATCGGCCGCGCGGACATGCTGGACATCCGTCGCGAAGACTTGTCGCCCAAGGCGGCAACTCTGGATCTGCGGCCGCTCCTGGCCGTGGCGTCGCAACCGGGTTCGGCGCAGGACGCGGAGAATGCCGCACGCGCGGAGGCAATCCATCCCGATTCCGGGCCGACCCGACTTGAAAGCGAAATATCCTCCGCCGCCCTGCCCGTGCTGCGGGGCCTCACCGCCCGCTGCATCTACGAGGGCCGCGTCCGCAACACGGACAGAGCCGTGGGCGCGCGCCTGTCCGGAGAAATCGCGCGGCGGGCGGCGGACGGGAAAACACTGCCCGATCACGCCATCCGCCTGCTTCTGACGGGGTCGGCCGGGCAGAGCCTCGGCGCGTTCATCACGAACGGCATCACCATTGAATTGCGCGGTGACGCCAACGACTACGCCGGCAAGGGACTTTCCGGCGGCATTCTGATCGTCGCGCCGGGCGATGATGAACGGGAAGAAACCCAGGGCATGCTTCCCGGCCGCGTGGCGGTCGGCAACGTGGCCCTCTACGGCGCGACGGCCGGCCGGGCCTATATAGGCGGCACGGCCGGCGAGCGCTTTGCCGTGCGCAACAGCGGAGCCACGGCCGTGGTGGAAGGCATGGGCGATCACGGCTGCGAATACATGACCGGGGGCGTCGTGGTCGTCATCGGGCCGGTGGGCTGCAACTTCGGCGCGGGCATGAGCGGGGGCGCGGCTTTCGTCTATGACGTGGACGAGCGCTTTCAAAACCGCTGCAACACGGACGCCGTGGATCTGGAATCCGTGCGCCTGCCGGAAGACGAGCAACTGCTGCGCGACCTGCTGGAACAGCACCTGCGCCATACCGGCAGCGCGCGCGCCGCCTCGCTGCTGGCGAACTGGGAAGCGGCCCTGCCGCTGTTTGTCAAAGTCGTGCCTCTGGAGCACGAAACGGCGCTGCAACGCCTGCGCGAATCGGAACGCAACGACCCCGATACCGTGGCCGGCACCGAAGAGATATTCCCCCGGCGCAGAAGCCGGGCCTGAGCCCCTCCGGAACGCCCCGCACACTCTCTCCGCCTTGCTCCTCCACGCTCCCGCCGTCGGACGCCATGCCGCGCCGTACGTTCTGAAACCTGCTTTCGGCCTTTTCAGAGCATTTTGCTTTGAAAATGCTCTGAAGACGCGGAACGAAGTGAAGCGGATTTAGCCCCGCAGGCGTAGGCGAAATTGAATTTCGCCGTGAAACGCCGGAGAGAGCGTTTCAAAAACAATCTGCTCTATTGTCGCGCGGTGCCGCATGTTGACAGGGCTGTTTTTTTGTGCGCTCAATACTCGTATCCGCAGAAAAAACAGGGAGAAAAACATGAGCCGGCTGAGCGTGCTGTTTCTGTGTTTGTTGCTCGTTGTTCCCGGCTTTGCCGCCGCGCGGTCCGACAGGGAACATATCGTGCAGGTCGCCGAAGTATCACGGGTCGTGCACGGCAACGCGCAAAGCAAAATCTATCACAATTCGTCCTGTAGATATTTCAACTGCAAGGCCTGCACCGTTGTTTTCAGGTCGGCGGCGGAAGCCGCGGCAAAGGGATTCAGAGCGTGCAGGGTGTGCGGAGGATAGGCAAACCGGGGAAAATGCAGAAGGCGCGAAAGTTGTTCGCGCCTTCTGTGGGCCGGACACCCGGCAAGCTCTGCTGCCGTTGCTTCCTTTCGGTTCTGGCGGAGTTCACAGGATGACCGTCGCCCGGCTTGGAGAGAGAATACGGCGCAACCGCCTCGCTGTCAAATCGGAGAAACCATGAGCGACCAGCCACTCCCTGATTCCGCTCAAATTGAGGCGCTGTCCTGGTAAGGCGCGGATTGCCGCAGCCTTCTCTTGACGCTATGTTGGCGCAACAGGAGCGTTGTATGTCGCAGTTCACCATAATCGGCACCTCCCCTCCCAGGCCGGACGGTCCCGCCAAGGCGGCGGGCACGGCGGAATATATTGAAGACATCGACATCCCCGGCGCCTGGACGGCCGGGGTGCTGCGCTCGCCTGTCGCGGCCGGGCTGCTGCGCGGCCTGCGCAGGGATCCGGGCTTCGACTGGAGCCGGGTCACCGTGCTTACCGCCGCCGATCTGCCCGGCCCCAACGCGGTCGGCATGATCCGCGACGATTACGAAATCCTGGCCCGCGACAGGATCACCTACGCCACGCAAGCCCTGGCGCTGGTGGCCGCGCCGGACGAAACAACGCTGGCCGCCGCCCTGGCCGCCCTGAAGCCCGACATCCTCCCCGCAACCCCGGCCCTGAGCGTGGAAGACGCCCTGGCGGGCGTGTCCAAGGTCTGGGGCGGGGACAACGTGATAGACGAATACCGGGTCGCGTGCGGGGATGTGGAACAGGGCTTCGCCGAGGCTGATATAATACTCGAAAACACCTATCGCACCGGCTGCCAGGAGCAGCTTTACCTGGAAAATCAGGGCATGGCCGCATGGCCGCGCCCGGATGATGGAGTGGAAATCATCGGTTCCATGCAGTGCCCCTTTGCCGTGCGCAAGGCTGTCGCCAAGGCGCTGAAGCTCGCGCCCGAGCGGGTGGTGGTACGCCAGGTCGTTACCGGCGGCGCTTTCGGCGGCAAGGAGGAGTATCCTTCCGTGCTCGGCGTGTGGACGGCCCTGCTGGCTCAAGCCTGCAAACGGCCGGTGCGGCTTTTGTACGGACGGGAAGAGGATCTGCTCGCCACGCCCAAACGCCACCCCGCGATCATCCGGCACAGGCTGGGAGTGATGAATGACGGCCTGATCACGGCCATGGACATCGATCTTCTTCTCGACGGCGGGGCCAACACCACCATGAGCAAGGTGGTGCTGGCGCGGGCCGTGCTGCATGCCTCCGGGGCGTACAAGGTTCCGCACGCGCGCATCCGGGGCCGGGCCGTGGCCACAAACACCCCGCCCAACGGGGCGTTGCGCGGCTTCGGCGCGCCGCAGGCCCTGTTCGCCGTGGAGCGGCAGATGGATGCGGCGGCCGGCGCGCTGGGCATCAGCCCCTATGAAATACGTCTGAAAAACGCACTGCGCCCCGGCGACGCCTTGCCCTGCGGACAACTGCTCGAACGCGGAGCCTGTGCCGTCCAGGTGCTGGAAGACGCGGCCCGGCGCGCCGATTTCGAACGCAGACACGCCGCCCATGCCGAGCAAACGGGCCGCGTGCGCAAAGGCGTGGGCCTTTCCCTCTGCATGCACGGCGGCGGCTTTACCGGCAGCGGCGAAGACATGATGGGCACCACGGTGGAAGTGGAATATCTGGGCGACACAATTGCTGTTCTGGCCGGCAGCACCGAAATGGGCCAGGGCGCGGACAACGCGCTGCGCATGATCGCGGCCGAGGCCCTGCACCTGCCTTTGGGACGCCTGCGCCGCCCCGCGCCCGACACTTCCCGCGTGCCCGACAGCGGCCCCACCGTGGCCTCCCGCACCACCATGTACGTGGGCAAGGTGCTGGCCGACGCCTGCGCGGATCTCGTCGCGCAGCTCGCGGCCTTTCTGGCGCGCACGCGCGGCATTCCCGAACCCGCCTGGGAGCGAGGCGCTTTTTATCATCAAGGGAAAATCCTGTGTTCTCTCGACGAAGCGGCCCGAAGCTTTCTTACCGCGCGCGGCGCCCTCAGGGGCCGGGCCGCGTATTGCCCCAAACCTCCCTTTGCCTGGGACGACAAGGCGTTCACGGGTGCGGCCTATAAAGCCTATTCCTGGCTGGCCCAGGTTGTGGAGGTGGAAGTCGATCTCGACAGCTATGAAGTGCGTCCCCTCACGTCCGTGATCTCGGCGGAGGTCGGCCGGGCGATCCACCCCCTCCAGGCGCGGGGGCAGATGGAAGGCGGCGTGCTCCAATCTTACGGCGGAGCCGTGCTGGAGGAACTGACCCTGACGGCCGAAGGCGCATACAGCGCCGGCAGCCTCAACGAATATCTCATCCCCACCAGCCTGGACGCGCCGGATTTCGAAGTGCGTTTTCTTGAGGAGCCGGACAGCTTCGGCCCTTACGGGGCCAAGGGCATAGGCGAGCTTTCGATGGACGGCGGCGCGCCGGCCATAGCCGCGGCTGTGCAGAACGCCTGCGGGGCCTTTGCGCGCGAAATTCCCCTGACCGGCGAAAAACTCTTCCGCCTGTTGGAAAAAGAGCCGGAAAAGGGAGGCGCGCGATGAAGATCCGCCTCCATGTCAACGGCGTTCCGCGCGAAGCGCAGGCCCATCCCCTGACGCCCCTGCTCGACCTGCTGCGGGACGATCTGCACTTCAAAGGCTGCAAAAAAGGCTGCGGCGAAGGCGAATGCGGGGCCTGCGCCGTCATTTTCAACGGCCGTCTGGTCAACGCCTGCCTGATCCCGGCCGTGCAGTCCGCCGGCGCGGACATTCTGACCATTGAAGGACTGGGCAACGAAAACGATCCGCATCCCCTTCAGCAGGCCTTTATCGACGCCGGGGCCGTGCAGTGCGGCTTCTGCACGCCGGGCATGATCCTCGCGGCCGCCGCCCTGCTGGAGCGCAATCCTTCGCCGGATCGCGCGGAAATACGCGTTGCCCTTTCCGGCAACCTCTGCCGCTGCACGGGCTATGCGGCCGTTATTGAGGCCGTGGAACAGGCCGCAAAAAACGGCTGCCGCATTGCCCCCTTCGGCCGGGGCAGGCGGGAACAGCCGGAGTTCGCTCCCGGAGAGCGCTTTTTCAGCCCCGCCGGCCTGCCGGAAGCCCTGAAACTGCTGGATGCGCACCCGGATCTGCTTCTTCTGGCCGGGTGCACCGACATCGCGCCGGACAGAAAACGGGGACGCATCGCGCCCCAAGGCGCGATCGACATCTTCGGTCTGCCCGAGCTTCACGTGCTGGAGCAGGCCGGCGACGAACTGCGCATAGGCGCCTGCGTCACCAACGCCGAACTCATGGAGAACGAACTCGTGCGCACGCGCCTGCCCGCCCTGTACGGGGCCGCCGCGCTCTGCGGCGCTCCTGCCGTGCGCAGCCGGGCGGGCATAGGCGGCAACCTGTGCACGGCCTCGGGCGCGGCCGACCTGCCCGTGGCCCTGCTGGCCCTCGGCGCTTCCGTGCTGATACGAAGCGCGCGGGGCGAGCGCCGCGAACCCGTGGCCGCCTTTCTGAAAGGCTATCGCAAGCCGGATCTCGAACCCGGCGAGCTGCTGGCGGAAATACGCGTGCCCCTGCCGCCCCAGGGGGCCGCGCAGGCCTTTTTCAAGCGCGGCTCGCGCGCCGCTCTGACCCTGTCGCGGGTATCCCTGGCCGTATACGCCGAGCGGAAGAACGGACGCGTCACCCTTTGCCGGGCGGCGGCCGGCAGCATGTCGCCCATTCCCGTGTGCCTGCCGGAGTTTGAAGCCGCGCTGATGAACGAACAGCTCGACGCGGAGCGCATCGCGGCGGCCGTGCGGGCCCTGCGGGACGAGCTTAAGCCCAGGCGCTCGTCCGCCTACCGCAAGGCCGTGGCCGGCAATCTGGCGCGGCGTTTTCTGGAGCAATTAGCGAATGAAACGAGTTGATTGCTCCGCATGGATTTTCATGAAAATCCATGCCGCGAAAGAGTTGCAAGGTGGGCTTCGCCTGCCGGCAGGCAACTCTTTCAAGCGTCAAATACTATGGAAACGCTGTGCGAAACAACTTGATGACCAACCGCCGGAAGCCCTTCATGTATATCGCGCTTCTTCTGTTCGCCTGTCTGAGTTTCGGGATCTTCGCCTTCCTCCGGCAACCCTCCTTCGGCGAACCGCCCTCGGGCGCGCGTCTGGAGCGGATGCGGCAATCCCCGCACTATGCGGACGGGCGCTTTCACAACCTCGTGCCCACCCCGCAGCTCACCGAAGGAAACACCACGGCGGGCGTGCTGCTGAACTTTCTGTTCCGCTCGCCGGAGCGCACCCGGCCCGCCCGCCCGCTGCCTTCCGTAAAAACCGACCTGCGCAACCTGAACACGCCGGGCGACGTGTTGGTCTGGTTCGGCCATTCCTCGTTCTTTCTGCGCCTGGACGGGAAAAACGTGCTGATCGATCCTGTCTTCAGCGCCCAGGCCTCTCCCCTGCCCTTTTCCAACAGGGCTTTTGAAGGCACGAACGTCTACGCGCCCGAAGACCTGCCGCCCATCGACCTGCTCATCATCTCGCACGACCACTGGGATCACCTGGATTACCGCACCGTGCTCGACCTGGAGCCGAAACGAATCGTCTGCCCGCTGGGCGTGGGCGCGCATTTGGAGCGCTTCGGCCTTGACGCCGAACGCATTGTGGAAGCGGACTGGTTCGAGAGCCTGGAGCCCGTGCCGGGCCTGCGCGTGCACATGCTGCCGGCCCGGCATTTTTCCGGGCGGGATTTCAGGCGGGACCGCACGCTCTGGGCCGGCTGCGCGCTGGAAAGCCGGGATCGCAGGATTTTCTACAGCGGAGACAGCGGCTACGGCCCCCATTTCGCGGAAATCGCCGCCCGCCTAGGCGGCTTCGACCTGACGCTGCTCGACAGCGGGCAATACAATCCCGCCTGGAAGCACATGCACATGACGCCGGAAGAAGCGGCGCAGGCGGCGCGGGATCTGCGCGCCAAGGCCATGTTACCCGCGCATGTGGGCAAATTCTGCATTTCCAGCCACCCCTGGGATGAACCCTTCATACGTTCCGCCTCGGCGGCCGAAAGCCGTGATTATCGCCTGCTGACGCCCGTGATCGGCGAGCTTGTGCGCCTGGATGATCGGGAACAGCGCTTTTCACACTGGTGGGAAGGACTGGAACGATGATGCGGAAGCACGTATGGCCTTCATGACTGCCTATTGGCAGGGCATGGGCATGGGCGCGGGTCTCATCATCGCCATCGGCGCGCAGAACGCCTTTGTGCTCACCCAGAGCCTGCGCCGCAACCACGCCTGGATCGTGGCGGGCACCTGCGCCGTTCTCGATATCCTGCTTATCGCGGCCGGGGTGGGCGGAATGGGCACGCTGGTGGCGGAAACCCCCGCCCTGCGGACCGGCGCGGCGCTGGGCGGCGCGGCTTTTCTTCTCTGGTTCGGCGGCAGAAGCCTTGCCGCCGTGTTCCGCCCCCAGGCCCTCACGGCCGACGGGCAGGCCGCGCAGGGGCTCGGCGCCGTCCTGGCCGCCACTCTGGCGGTTTCCCTGCTCAATCCCCACGTGTACCTGGATACGGTGATCATGCTCGGGGTCATCAGCGGCAACTACGGCGAAGAACGCTACGCCTTCGGCGCGGGCGCGGCCACGGCCTCCGTGCTCTGGTTTTTCTCCCTGTGCCTCGCTGGGGTATATCTCGCCCCCGTGTTCAGACGTCCCAAGGCGTGGCAGGTTCTCAACCTCCTGGTCTGCGTCGTGGTCTGGTGGATCGCCGCCGGGCTTGTCTATGACTTTTTCACGGGATGATACGAAACGACAAAAATACACCGGATTCCCGCCTTCGCGGGAATGACGGGTGCAGAAAATGTAAGACTGTGGCGCCACTAAGCATCATCCCCGCGAAGGCGGGGAGCCGGCCTTAATAGACTTTGTCGGCAACCTCGTGAAACAGGCTTTGCCCGTTTCGCATGATTGCCGCCGAGGAGAAGAAACGAGGCGTGACTTTAGACTTTTTTTCGTCTACACTCCCGTTTTGCTTTGCGGCGAATTCTCTTTACCCCTCCGTGCCGCCTTTCCCAAGGAGATCCCAACGCCCATGCGCGCCCTTGTCCATGCCGATCGTATGCTTCGCTCCCTGGCGGCGGAGATGAACCTGCCCTGGCCGGAAAAGGCCGTTCTCGAACCCCCGAAGGATCCCGCCCACGGCGATCTGGCCGCCAACCTCGCCCTGGTCGCGGCCAAGGACGCCGGCTGCAAACCGCGCGAACTGGCCGAGCGCCTGGCCGGGCGCATCCGGGCCGCGCACGCCGGGCCGGACGCGGACATCGCCTCGGTGGAGGTTGCCGGGCCCGGCTTTCTCAACCTGCGCTTCAGCCCCCTGTTCCATCAGCGCGCCGTGCTTGAAATAGAAGCCAAAGGCGCGCGCTACGGTTCCTCCGGCGTCGGCAACGGCAAGAAAACCCAGGTGGAATACGTTTCCGCCAACCCCACAGGGCCACTGCACGTCGGGCACGGCCGGGGCGCGGCCGTGGGGGATTCGCTGGCGCGCATCCTGCGTTTCGCGGGCTATGACGTGCGCACGGAATACTATATCAACGACGCCGGCAGGCAGATGAACCTGCTCGGCCTTTCCGTGCTGCTGCGCGCGAAAGAAGCCGCCGGCCTGCCCGTGGAACTGCCCGAGGATTTTTACCGGGGGGCGTATATTTCCGACATCGCGCGGAATCTGCTGGCTGAACGCCCGGATCTGCACGCCCTGCCCGAAGCCGAAGCCCTTGATCTCTGCCGGGAATACGGCATGGCGAACATCCTGCAGGGCATCAAGGACGATCTGGCCGCTTTCCGCGTGGAGCATGAAGTCTGGTTTTCCGAACGCACGCTGGTGCGGGGCGGCGCGGTGGAACGGGCCTTCGGGCGCCTGAAGGCCAATGGGTTTTCCTACGAGAAAGACGGCGCGCTCTGGTTCGCCACCACCGGCCTGGGCGACGACAAAGACCGCGTGCTGCGCAAGTCGGACGGCAGCCTGACCTATTTCGCCTCCGACATCGCCTACCACAACGACAAGTACGAGCGCGGCTTCAATTACGTCATCGACATCTGGGGGGCCGACCATCACGGCTACGTGCCCCGCATGCGGGCCGCCGTAGGCGCCCTGGGCAGAGAGCGGGAAGATTTCGAGGTTCTGCTCATCCAGCTTGTCAACCTCATGTCCGGCGGGGTGCCCGTGGGCATGTCCACCCGCGCCGGCACCTTTGAAACCCTGGCCGACGTGGTGGCCGAAGTGGGCGTGGACGCGGCCCGCTTCATGTTTCTTTCCCGCAAGTGCGACAGCCACCTGGATTTTGATCTGGAGCTGGTGCGGCAGCGCAGCATGGACAATCCCGTGTACTATGTGCAATATGCCCACGCCCGCGTGCACGCGCTGCTGCGCCGGGCCGCGCAGGAGGGCGTGAACCTGCCGGACGCCGTGGATGCCGGCGCGCTCGCGCCCCTTGACGGGCCGGAAGATCTGGCGTTGCTGCGCCTGGCCGACCGTTTTGAGGACGTGGCGGTTTCCGCCGCGCAAAAGCTCGCGCCGCACCACATCAGCGCATACCTGACCGAGCTTGCCGGCCTGCTGCACGGCTGGTACGCCAAATATCCCGTGCTCAAGGCCGGGGACGCGGCAAACGTGACGGCCCGGCTGGCGCTGCTGCGCGCCGTGGGTCGGGTGTTGGCGAACGGACTTGAACTGCTCGGCGTGAATGCGCCGGAAAGTATGTAGACGGCATGTCGCAAAGCGGCCCTCCTCCCCTTCCCGGCGGCGGCCCTCCCTCCGGAGCGGCTCCCCGAAAGCCGGACGCCAAAAAGCCCCCGCTGGGCAAACGCTCCTACACGCTCAAGCTCAGCTTTTCCATGCTGATGACCACAATTATCGTCTCGCTCATCGGCATAAGCTGGATCTTTCTGCTCGGCGTCATGGTGGGCCGGGGCTACAACCCCGACGCCAAGGTGGCGGAATTCGCCTCGCGCTTTTCGCGCGGAAGCTCCGCCCCCGTCAAGGAACCGCCGAACGAGGTGGTCAAGCCCGAAGACCTGCGCTTTATGAGCTCGCTCAAGAACAAAGCGGATTTTTCGGCCCATAACGCCACCCTGCCCGCCCTTCCGGCCCATAACGCCACACTGCCGAAGTCTGCCGCCGCGGGCCGTTCCCCGGCCGCCGGGGCGGAAGACGCTTCCGGCGGCTTGAGCGCCGGCAGGCCGGCCGCCGAGCCCGCGGCCGCCCCGCGCCCGTCCATGCACGACTACGTGTACCAGGTGGCGACCTTCAGGGAATCCGACCAGGCCGACAGGCTGCGCGAGCGCCTGGAGGGCGCCGGGCTGCGTACCCGCCTGGACAAAACGCCCACCAAGGACGGCAAAGGTTCGTTCTACAAGGTGCAGGCGTTGCTGCGCGGTACCGATGAGGACAATCAGGACCTGCTGGCCGCCCTGGAAAAGCTCAAGCTCGGCCTGCCCCTGCTGCGCTCCAAAACTCCGGTCAAAACCAAAAGCGGGCCCGGCAAAGGCGGACCCGAAAAAAACGGAAAAGACAAGCGATGAACGCCTCCCCTTTCCCTCTGCGGCTTTGCTCATCCTTGGGGGCGTGGTTTCTGGGGCGGCTCGCGGCGCTGGGCAACTTCGGGCTCTTCATGTTCGAAGGGCTGCGCCTCACGTTTTCCACCCCGCGCCTTTTCATGAAGCTGCGGCAACAAATTTTCATCATCGGCTACAAAACCCTGTTCGTCATCCTGCTCATCGGCCTTTTTTGCGGCATGGTGCTGGGATTGCAGGGCTATTATACGCTGGTCAAATTCGGCTCCCAGGGCCTGCTCGGCGCGGCCGTGGCCCTTTCCCTGATCCGCGAGTTGGGCCCCGTGCTCACGGCCATCATGATCACGGGCCGGGCCGGGTCCTCCATGGCCGCCGAAATCGGCGTGATGCGCATCAGCGAGCAGATCGACGCCCTGGAAATGATGGACGTCAATCCCATAGGCTATCTGGTTACGCCGCGCCTTTTGGCCGCGCTCGTCGTCTTTCCGCTGCTGACGGCGATTTTTGACGTGGTGGGCATACTCGGCGGCTGGATCACCGGCGTGCTTCTGCTACACATCAACGAGGGCGCGTATTTTTACCGCATCGAAAGCAGCGTGGTCATGGCCGACATCACCGGCTCCTTCCTCAAAACCCTGGTCTTCGCCCTGCTGGTGACCACGGTTTCCTGCCGGCAGGGCTTTTACGCCCACCTGCGCAGGGACGGCATGGGTCCGGAAGCCGTGGGCAACGCCACGACCTCGGCCGTGGTCGTTTCCTGCGTGCTCATTCTGGTGGCGGACTATGTGCTTACTTCGTTTCTGCTTTAGGGAATGACAAGCATGGATGCGACACGGGTCTGGGACATTCACTACGAAAAGCTCACTGTGGGCTACGGCCGGACGCCGGTGCTGACAAACGTGGACGCCCTCCTGCCGGCCGGGAAAATTTCCGTTATCCTCGGCGGCTCCGGCTGCGGAAAATCCACGCTGCTGCGCCATACGGCGGGGCTGGCGCGGCCCATTTCCGGCAGGCTGCTCATCGGGGGCAAAGACTTTTTCGCCCTGCCGCGCGCCGACTTTCGCCGCCTGCGCCGCCACATGGGCATGCTTTTCCAGGACGGCGCGCTGCTCGGCGCCCTGACTCTGGAAGAAAACGTCGCCCTGCCCCTGGCCGAGCACACCAAACTTTCCCCGGGGCTGATCGCGGAAGCCGCGCGCCGCTGCCTGGCTCTGGTGGGGCTGGAAGGCAGCGGGCGCCTGTTCCCGGCCCAGCTTTCCGGCGGCATGCGCAAACGCGCGGGCCTGGCCAGGGCCATAGTGGCCGAGCCGCGCATTCTGCTGTGCGACGAACCCACTTCCGGCCTCGACCCCATCAGCGCCGCGCGCATGGATCAGCTTCTGCTCGACATGCGCGCGCATTACCCGGACATGAGCATGGTTGTGGTCAGCCACGATCTGGCGAGCCTTGCGCGCATCGCGGATCACATCCTGGTGCTGCACGGGGGCGCGCTTGTTTTTCAAGGCAGTTACGCGGCCTTGGCCGATGCGGGAGATCCCTACCTGCAAAGCTTTTTGCGGCGCGAAAGCCCGGAGGAGCGCAGGAGCGAAACACCCCTGCCCCGGCCGGAACTGCGCGCCGCCGTGCAGAAATGGCTTGACAGCTAGGACTCCCTACGTACAATCATTATAGTATGTTGGAAAATGCGGCTCTTCGCCGCGCAAAACCGGGTGAATAATGACAGGATACAAAGAAACGGCCGTGGGGATTTTTTTGCTGCTCGGCCTGCTCTGCGTGGGCTGGCTTACAGTCAAGCTCGGGCGCATGGAAGTGCTTTCCGACGAAGGATTCAGGCTCAGCGCCCGTTTTTCTTCGGTTTCCGGTCTGCGCGTGGGCGCGGATGTGGAAATAGCCGGCGTGCCCGTGGGCAAGGTGTCGGGCATCGAACTGACGCAGCAGGGCGAATCCGCCGCGATCGTGCATCTGCGCCTTACCCCCGGCCTGCGCCTTTCGGACGACAGCATCGCCGCCGTGAAGACCAGCGGCCTTATAGGCGACAAATACATCAATATCGCCCCCGGCGGCTCCGCCACCCTGCTGACGCAAAACGGGGAAATCACCGAAACCCAGGCTGCCGTGGATCTGGAATCTCTGATCGGCAAGTTCGCCTTTGGAGGAGTATAATGGTCCGTCCCCTCGTTCTCCTCTGCCTCTGCGCGCTGCTTTTCTGCGCGCAGGCCGCCTGCGCCGCCCCGTCGGCCACGGCGGGCGCGGAAGCCAAAAAAGCTCTGGAAACGCGCGTGGCCAACATTTTCACCATTCTCCAGAACCCCGGCTTTGCCGACAAGCAAAGCCGGCCCAAATACCGCATGCAAATCGAAGATGAAGTGGCAAAAATCTTCGATTTTACAGAGTTTTCTTCACGCACCGTGGGCCCGCGCTGGCAGCAGTTCACGCCCGAGCAACAAAAGCGCTTCAGCGACGCCTTTGCCGCTCTGCTCAAGGCCACCTATCTTGACCGCGTGGACGGATATAACGGCGAGCAGGTCAACTATGTGGGCGAAACCGTGTCTTCGAAGGGGGATCGGGTGGAAGTGCGCACCACCCTGCGCATGAGGGGCGACAGGGTCATTCCCGTCTCCTACCGCATGCTGCCCAAGGGCGGAACCTGGGTGGTGTATGATGTCGTGATTGAAAACATCAGTCTGGTCATGAATTACCGCACCCAGTTCCAGGAACTGTTGCTCAAGGGTAGTCCCGAAGATCTGACCGTGCGCATTCTCGAAAAGGCGCAAAAAATACGGGAGAGCATTGATGCAAGCTGAGGCCTTGCGGCAGACGGCGCGGGTCGCGCTGCTCTGCCTGCTGTTGCTCTGTTGCGCGGCCTGCGCCAAGCGCGCCGCTCCCCCCCCCGAAGAAGCAGACGCGCCGCTTGCGGCCGAACCCACAGGCGTGCGCGGAGCCTATCCGAGCCGGCTGCCGCCCATGGAAACCACGCCCGTGCCCTTGAGCCCGCCGCAGCCCGCCGACGTCTCTCCGGACGAGTTGGACGATTATTCCTCAACTCCGGTCCTTATCATCGCCGACCCGTTGGAAGGCTGGAACCGCTTCTGGTTCGGTTTTAACGACTCCCTCTATTCCTACTTCTTCCGCCCCCTGTACAGGGCCTATGCCTTTGTCACGCCCGAAGAACTGCGCAGCGGCCTCAAAAACGCCCTGGCCAACGCGCTTTTCCCCGTACGTTTCATCAATTCCATTCTCCAGGGCCGCTTCAAGGCCGCCGGCGTGGAGTTCGGACGCTTCATCGTCAACTCCACTCTGGGCGTGGGCGGCTTGTTCGACGTCACCAAGGGCCGCAAGACCATCGTGGAGGTCGACGCCGACGGCGCGGACTTCGGGCAGACCCTCGGCGTATGGGGCGTGGGGCCGGGCACCTATCTGGTCTGGCCGGTGATCGGGCCGAGCAGCGTGCGCGACACCGTCGGCAGAGCCGCGGACTGGTTCTGCGATCCCCTGCTCTTCGTGCCCGGCACGGCCACGGTGAACTGGATCACGGCCGGAGTCTGGGGCGGACTGCGCTTCAATGCCGTGGACGACACCCTCGACACCTATGACAACATGAAGAAAGCCGCCGTGGATCCCTACCTCGCCATGCGCGACCTGTACACGCGCTACCGCCAGGGCCGGGTGGAGAAGCGCTATGCGGATTACAGCGCGGACTGGAACAAGCCGGACGCAGAATAACCCGTTTTCCTCGCCCTTGCCTGCGTTCTCCGCATGTATGCTGAAAAAAACGAGAGGCGCTTCCCTTTGCAGGAGAAGCGCCTCTCGTTTTTCTACGGCCCGGCTTACTGCTTCTGAATCCCCTTCACGTCGAATTCCTTCTTCGTAAAATCCTTGTCCAGCTTGCCGTGCACGACCACCGTGTCGTTGGGCGTCACGTGGAGTCCGCCCCAGTATTTTTGATCGATCTCCAGCACGATGTCGCCGGTAGAGTCTCGGAAAAGATATTTGTCCCCGCCCTGGTGGCTGACGATGTTGCCGCGCATGGCGGCCGGCGCGTCATCACGCATATCCAGCACCTGGACCACCGTGCTTATCGCCGGGCCGGGGCCGGAAAAGCCGCCGCCCCCGGGCGCGGGGGCGTTGCTGAATCCCGCGAAAGCCGGAATGCTCAGGGCAAGGAAAAGAACAAGCGCGGGAACCGGAAGAACAATTTTTTTCATTATACTGCTCCTGGAATGAAGTTGCGCGGAAAGCCGGATGGACTTTCTTATCCTTTGTTACGCAGGACGGGGGAAAAAGGCAAGGAAGAGAAAATTATCCCCGCAGTTCCTCAAGAGCTGCAGCGAGATGATCGAGCCAGATATCGATGAAGCCCTGATACTCCGCGCTGCCCTTGAGCACGGGCAGGCATTCGAAGCCGGCCGCCTCTATGACGGATTTGCGGCTTTCCGGCTCCGAACCGGCCAGATCGCGCAGAGCGTGGCGGCCGATCACCGAAAGCAGCGGCAGCAGCCAGATGCGGCGCACGTTCGCGGCGCGCAGGCGTTCCAGCAGGCGGGGCAGTTCGCTTTCTCCGCTCATGGTGTCCACATGCACCAGAGGATCCAGAGCCAGGGCCGCGCGGGCCAGATCTTCATAGCGGGAGGCGGCGGCATGACGGGTGCCGTGTCCTGTCCACAGGGCGGCCTCGTCCCGGGCGCGTTCGGCGGGCAGGTGGCGCACCAGGGCCTCGGCGGCGGCCAGCACGTCCTCCGCTTTGTGCAGCAGGGGCGCTCCCACCCGCACGGAGAGGCCGCGCTCGGCCTCAAGCAGGCGGGCGTCTTCGAGAACGTCGCCGTATTCCAGGCCGGGCACGCACTGCAGGGGCTGCACGGCCACATGGCTGTAGCGCTCAAAGCGCATCTTTTCCAGGGCCTTGCGCACGGAATCCGTCTTTTTGCGCTCCACGGCCAGGCGTTCGCGCAACAGGGGGGAGGTGAAGGCCCAGCGCACGGGCAGGCCGGGAAAGCGCGCGCGCACTTCGGCGTCGAACAGCCGGAGCGCGGATTCGCCCTGCCTGCCGGACGCGCCGAAGGCCGCGAGAAGTATGCCCTGCTTCATGTGATCCTGCATACCTTGATGGGATGCCGCCGGCAAGCGGGAGCAGCATAGCTTCTCTGCGCCCGCGACTCTCCGCCTCCCTGCGTTCCCTGTGCTCCCTGTTGACATCGGCCTCAAACGCCCGAACCGCTTTCCACAGCCTCGTTGACTTCTTTGATCAAAACATGGCCTTCGGCCTCGCAGTCCTCTATCGTCCATGCGGTCACGCGACCGCGCCGCTATGGCGGTTTTCCATACACAGCGCGGCCGGTTTACTCAGTAATCCGCCCATGATAACGTGCCGACATGAACAGCGTTGGCAAACCCAACATCCGCAACGGCGCTGGCTTCACCGATCGCCTGCGCACGCTCTGCCGCTTCCTCTTCGGCTCGCCCTATGGCCCGCCGCTGAACCGCAAAGATTTTTTCCGCGAGGCGCTTATTGTGTTTTTCGTGCGCCTGCCGGTTGCTAATTTTCTGGCATGGGTGTTTTACCTGGAATCACAGAGGCCGGATCATCTGCTGGAAATCCTCACCATACCGGCGGCACTCATTTTTTACTGTCCGTATTTTTTCGCCATGCACAGACGGCTTGCATACCTTGCCTGCACACGCCCAACCCTTGTGACTTGGGCGGCGGTGCTCTGCCTTACGGCCTGCAATGTTTTGCTCGTCGCATTTTTCGGTGAGGCCGACCTTCTGTCCGCGTTGTTGTCGGGGATGCTCCACATCGCCGTCTATCTGCCGTTGTTGTTCATCCCTGAACGCTGCTCGGGCGGCAATACGACGCTTACCTCCTCCTGACACAAAGGTCTTCCCTCAACCAGCCTGACAGCCTCGACTATTTTCCGTGCCGTCATTTTTTTCCGCGACTGACCGGCTCGGGTACAGGCTTTGCAAACGGGTCACTCCAGTACCTCCCGGGATCGATAATTTGGGCTCCTCTGAATTCGTCGAGGCGTTTGCGCTGATCTTCCAGTGTATCCTCCTCTTCGGGCGTCAGCGTTCCCGTACGTTGTTTTTCTTCCAATTTTTTGATGTCTTCTTCGATCTCCGGACCATTCACCGTTTCGCTGCTTCGGTGTATATTTATCCCGGCCCGGATCAACGGCAATCCGTAGCGTGTACCATAGTGGATAACCTGGGGCACCTGCCCCATCGCGACCTCCTGCTGCGGCGGCACTTCGGAGGCGATCGGAATTTGCGTCGTGCTGCCTGCTTCTCCGGCATAAGTGGGGCAGGATATGGCCGCGTACGGTCTCATCTCGGGCCTGTTTGACGAAGCGGGCAATTCGCGGAGCGCCGGCCCGCCTGCCCACGGCCTGTTCCCGGTTGTGGGTCTTTCTTCGCTGCTCGTCCTCCCGAAGTCATAGCCGCCCCCGCCGCCGGCGAAGATGAATTTGCCGTCCGGCCCACGCGGGTGTTTGCCCTCGTCAAAGGGGATATTGTCCTCAGTTCTCATCATGCCATAGGGGTGATTTGCCATGCGCTTTTTCCTCCTGTTGAGGTTGGGTGAAGGGGATGAAATGGAACTTTCGGATAAAAAAATTTATCTTCCGGCTCATATTTAATCATTTTGATAAAATTTTCAAGCATAAAAATTCAAAAATATTAAAATTGGCATAAATTTTTTCTTTATTCGAGTTAAATACTCTAAACGAATACAGATCATTGAGGGACATCCCCGCAAAAATGGAAAACGCTCTGTGAAGGAGCGGGCGGGAAGGCACAAAGACACGGCGGTCTTGAGCGGCCGGCGCTTTTGTTGACCCGGCGGCATCCCGCCTGTTATACTCCCCCCTTGCCGTTGCGGAAACGCATGCGGCGCTTTTTCGGGGGATGCATGAATCTGTTCGTGACGGGCGGCTGCGGTTTCATAGGCACGAATTTCATCCGCTTCATTCTTGAGCGCGAGCCCGCTTGGCGCGTGCTCAACCTGGACAAGCTCACCTATGCGGGCAACCCGGCCGGTCTTGCCGACATGAGCGAAAAAGCGCCGGATCGGTATCGTTTCGTGCGCGGCGACATAGGCAACAGAGAGCTGGTCGCCGCGTTGTTTGCGGCCGAGCGTTTTGACGCCGTGATCAACTTCGCGGCCGAAAGCCATGTTGACCGCTCCATCGCCGACCCCGCGCCCTTCATCGAAACCAACGTGGCCGGAACCCAGGCCCTGCTGAGTTCGGCGCTCGCCGCCGGCATCCCGCGCTATGTGCAGATTTCCACGGATGAAGTCTACGGCAGCCTGGGGCCCGACGATCCCGCCTTTACGGAAACAACCCCGCTCGCGCCCAACAGCCCCTATTCCGCCTCCAAGGCCGGGGCGGATCTGCTGGTGCGCGCCTTTCACGAAACCTACGACCTGCACACGGTCATTACGCGCTGTTCCAACAACTACGGCCCCTATCAGTTTCCGGAAAAGCTCATCCCGCTCATGCTGCGCCGGGCCTCACGCGACGAGGAGCTGCCCGTGTACGGCGACGGCGGCAACATACGCGACTGGATCCACGTAAACGATCATTGCGAAGGCATACGCCTCGCCCTGCTCAAAGGCCGGGCCGGCGCGGTCTACAACTTCGGCGGCGCGGCCGAGAAAACCAACCTGGACGTGGTGCGCGCGCTGCTGAAGATCCTCGGCAAAAGCGAGAGCCTGATCCGCTTCGTCACCGACAGGCCGGGGCACGATAAGCGCTACGCCATGAATTTCTCCCTGGCCGCGCGCGAACTCGGCTATGCCCCGCGCGTGGATTTCAACGCGGGCCTCGCCGCGACAGCGCAGTGGTACGCGGAGAACGGCCCCTGGCTGGAAAGTGTGGAATCCGGCGCCTACCGCGAATTTGTGCGGCAATGGTACGGCGCGCGCCTGGGAGAACGGCGGTGAAAAGTTTCGACGCCCTGGTGCTCGGCGGGAGCACCGGCCTGCTGGGGCAGGCTCTTATGGAAGCCCTGGCAGGAGCCGGCGTGTCCGCCGTATCCCTCGGGCGCAAAGACGGCGACATTCTCGACCCGAACTTTCTCTGCCGCAAAATCCGTCGCTTCAAGCCGGAAGTCATCTTCAACACCGTAGCCTGGACGCAGGTGGACGCGGCGGAAGATCACGCTTCCGAAGCCACGGCCCTGAACCGGGGCCTGGTTTCCGGCCTGACGCACTGCATCAGGGGCACGGATACCCGCCTGCTCCACTTCAGCACGGATTTCGTCTTTGACGGCAAAAAACAGACCCCCTACACCCCCGAAGACGCCGTAAAACCCGAATCGGTCTACGGCAAGACCAAGCTGGCCGGGGAACAGGCGCTCACCGCGCTGCCGCCGGAACAGTACTGCATTATCCGCACGGCCTGGCTTTTCGGCCCCGGGCGCAAAAATTTCGTGGATATCATTCTGGACGCCTGCCGCAGGCGCGACAGCATCAACGTGGTGCACGATCAGGTGGGCTCGCCCACCTACACCAGGGATCTCGCGCTCTGGAGCCTCAAACTGGCGGAAGTCGGGGCGTCGGGAATCATCCACGCCGTCAACGCCGGCCAGGCGAGTTGGTGCGATCTGGCCTGCGAAGCCGTCAATCTGGCCGAGGCCTCCTGCCGGGTACATCCCATTCCCTCGGCCGAATGGCCGCAAAAAGCCAAGCGTCCGCAGTTTTCCGCGCTGGATACCGCCCGCCTTACCGAACTGACCGGCCTTGTGCCCCGCCCCTGGCCCCTGGCGCTGCGGGAATACATTTACCGCGAATACCTGCCCCGAAATCCCTGAAGCAGAGTACAGGAAACCGACATGGATCTTTCCTTCGCCACGGCGGCGCGCGGCGCGCGCGCCGCTCTGGGCGACGCCGTGCGCGTTGCGCTCAATCTGTACCGGGTCATGATTCCGATCGTCATCGGCGTCAAGATTCTGGTGGAGCTGGATCTCATACGCTGGGCGGCCCTGCCGCTGAAGCCGTTCATGAGCATGATGGGCCTGCCGGCGGATCTGGGCCTGGCCTGGGCCTTTGCCATCATCGTCAACGTCTACGCCGCGCTGATCGTGCTGGCCGGCATGCTGCCCAACCTGCCGCCGCTCACCGCGGCCCAGGCCACGACCTTTGCCGTGATCGTGCTGATCGCGCACGGGCTGATTCTGGAATCGCGCATTGCCGCGCAGTGCGGCGTCAGCTTCACCGGTCAGTTCCTCCTGCGCCTCGGCGGCGCGCTGCTCTGCGGCATGCTCATGCATCTGTTCTACGACGCCGCGGGCTTTTTGCAGGAGCCGGCACCCGTTCTGCTGCCCGCGCCCGGCCCGGATCCCACCCTGCTTCAATGGGCCGGGGGCGAGGCTCTGAACCTCTTTTACATCTTCTGGATCATCGCGGGGCTCATGCTCATGCAGCGCGCGCTCGCCCACTGCGGCATAGAACGCCTGCTGGGCCGCGTGCTTTCGCCCCTGCTGATCTTTCTCGGCATCAGCCCCAAGGCGGCGACCTGCATAGTGGTGGGTTTTTCGATGGGCCTGCTGTACGGCAGCGGCATTCTCATCCGGGAAAGCCGCGAAGGCGGCCTTACGCCCAGGGACGTGTTCTGCGCCGTCACCCTCATCGGACTGGCGCACGCCCTGATCGAGGACACCCTGCTCATGATGCTCATCGGCGGGCACATAAGCGGCCTGCTCGGCATGCGCCTTGTGTTCGCCCTCTTGTTTTCCCTCTGCGTTACCCGTATCTTTGATTTTTTCACAACGCGTCGCGCGGCGGGGTCGGCATAGCGCCTGCCTTTCCGCCCCTGCGACGCCGATTTTTTTCCCGGAGCCGCCATGACACGCACGCTCTGCCTGCTGCTCTGCCTGCTGCTCGCGCCCGCGTCCGCATCCGCCATCCCCAAGTCGGACGCGGATCTGAAGCGCATAGCCGACAACCTCACCGTCACCTCCATCAAGTACGGCAGCATTCCCTCCCTCTACCGCCCGGAATACGTCAAGGTGGTGGACGCCTCCTTAAGCCTGAGCAAAGACGACGTGGTCTTCGTGGTGCTGCTGCCGGACGGGCCGCGCATCTACCCCCAGCGCATCATGGTCTGGCACGAGGTGGTCAACGAGCTTATCGACGACCGCGCCTACGCGATCACCTACTGCCCCATCAGCGGCACACTGGCCGCCTACCACGCCTCCATGGACGAGATGAACCTGATCTTCGACGCCGAAGGCCGGCTTTTCGAAGGCAACACCGTGCTCATCGACCGCAACACCGGCTCCCTCTGGACCCAGATGCTGGGCATGGCCTTTGACGGCCCGTTGCGCGGCCGGGGCATGCCGCTGCTGCCCGTGTTCTGGATGACCTGGAACTATGCGGGCCGCGCCTTCCCCAACGCCCCGGTGCTTGCGCCGGTCGACCCCAAAAAGGCCTACGGCCGCGACCCCTACGGCAGTTATCAGCGCCGCGACAGCTATTACCAGAACGATATCCTCGTCTACCCCGTCAGCCGGCTCGACCGCCGCTTTCCGCGCAAAACCCCCATGCTGGGCCTGGAGCAAAACGGCTTTTTCATGGGGATCAGCGTCGATTATGTGAAGAAAAACGGCGTGGTCAACTTCTTCATGGCCGACGCCGCCCTGGCGGCCGTGCACGACCCGCGCATGGACGTGGTGCGCGTTTTCGACCGGCGGATCTGGGACAAGCCCTCCCTTTTCGTCAAAGAAAAAGGGCGGCTGATGGATCTCGGCACCCGCACCTTCTGGAACTGGGACGGCAAAGCCGTGGAAGGCAACATGCGCGACGCCTCCATGAAGGAATTGTTCGGCATTTATGCCATGTGGTTCGCCTGGTTCGCCATGAACCCGGAAACGCTCGTCCTTCCCGGCCCCGGAGAGGTGGACAAAGCCCTGCTCTCCACCGTGCCGCCGGGG
>JAVBNZ010000064.1:0-9343 GCA_031551145.1 Desulfovibrionaceae bacterium
ATGCAAGGAGCGGGCCGGCGCGCGGCAAATCCCTCTTTCACCCTTGACGAATGCCCGAACAGGCTTAGATATCTGCAGAGTCACTCAGTTTCGTTCCTAAGGGGAAAAACATGGCCGTTTCCTATAAGGATTACTACCGGCTTCTGGGGGTGTCCCGCTCCGCCTCGGCGGACGAAATCTCCAAAGCTTTCAAAAAACTCGCCCGCACGCATCACCCGGATCTCAACGCCGGTGACGCCAAGGCCGAGGAAAAATTCAAGGAGATCAACGAAGCGTACGAGGTGCTCAAAGACCCGGAAAAACGAAAGCTCTATGACCAGCTCGGCCACAACTGGCAGCACGGGCAGCAATTTCAGGGCGCGCCGGGCTTCGAGAACATTCGCTTCAACTTCGGCGGCGGGGGAGCCGACGCTTCGGGCTTCAGCGATTTTTTCGAGACGATTTTCGGCCAGGCCGCCGGCAGGCAGGGCGGCTTCGGCCCCGATCCCTTCGGCGGCTTTTCTTCCCGTCCCCGCCGGGGCCGGGACGTGGAGGCCGAATTTCAGATTTCCCTTGAGGATGCCGTCAAAGGCGGCCGGCGCACGCTTTCGCTGACCGGCTCCGCCGGGGAGCGCACCCTGGAGGTCAATATTCCGGCGGGCGTGCGCGAAGGAGCGAAACTGCGCCTGGCCGGGCAGGGCGGCACCGCGTCCGGCGGCGGCGCGGCGGGCGATCTGTTTCTGCATATCCGCCTCGCGCCCCATCCGCTCTTTCACGTGGACGGGCAAAACCTGATCCACGATCTGCCGCTCGCTCCCTGGGAGGCGGCCCTGGGCGGCAAGGTGCGCGTGCCCACCCTGGAGGGTGAAGTGGAATTGAGCATCGCGCCCGGCAGTTCGTCGGGCCGCAGGTACCGCCTGCGCGGCAAAGGGCTGGGCGCGGGAACCGAGCGCGGCGATTTGCTGGTGCGGGTGCAGATCCTTGTGCCTCAAAATATTTCGGACGAGGAGCGGCGGCTGTGGACGGAGCTTGCCGCCGCTTCCGGCTTCACGCCCAGAGCCTGAGGGGGAATCATCATGAAAGACCAATGTCCCGAAAGCCTGCCCGTGCGCTCGCAATATCTGGCCTGGGCGGAATTTACGCAGATCACCGGCATCCATCCCTCGCGCATCGGCGAGCTTTTGGAGATAGGCTGGATAGAAAGCGCGGCGGCCCCGGATTACCTGTTCCGGGAAGCGGACGTCTATCGCGTGCGCAAGCTTGAACGCATCTGCGCGGATTTTGAACTCCCCGTGCTCGGCGGCGTGATCATCGTCGATCTTCTGGATCGCATCGACATGCTGGAGAGCAAGGTGCGGGAATTGAACAGTTTGTTGGGGAGGTAAGGTATGGATACGGGTAAATTCACGGAAAAAGCGCGCCAGGGCCTCGGCGAGGCGCAGGCGCTCGCGGCCCGCATGGGGCACCAGGAAGTGGACGTGGAGCACCTGGCTCTTGCGCTCTCCACGCAGGACCAGGGGCTTGTGCCGCGCATACTGGAACATATGGGCATCAACCCCCGGGCCTTCGGGGCCGCGCTGGAAGAGCAGTGCAAAAAACGTCCCGCGGTGTCCGGGCCGGGAGTGGAGGCGGACAAGTTCGTGGTTTCGCAACGCCTGGCCGCCGCGCTGGGCGCGGCGCAAAGCGAGGCCCGCGCCGCGAAGGACGAATATTTGAGCGTGGACCGTATTTTCGCCGCGCTGGTCAAACAGCCGTCAGGCACGGCCCTGGGCGGCGTGTGCCGGGAGTACAAATGCACGCCCGAAGCCTTTACGGCGGCCATGCAGGAGCTGCGCAAGGGCGCGCGGGTCACTTCGGCCACGCCGGAAAACACGTTCGACGCGCTGTCCAAATACGGCCGGGATCTGGTGGAGGCCGCCCGCAAGGGCAAGCTTGACCCGGTTATCGGGCGCGACGCCGAAATACGGCGCACCATACGCATCCTTTCGCGGCGCACCAAGAACAACCCCGTGCTGATCGGCGAGGCCGGCGTGGGCAAAACCGCCATCGTCGAGGGCCTGGCCTTCCGCATCCTCAAGGGCGACGTGCCCGAGGGCCTGAAGGACAAAAGCCTCTATGCCCTGGACATGGGCGCGCTCATCGCCGGGGCCAAGTTCCGGGGCGAGTTCGAAGAACGCCTGAAGGCCGTGCTCAACGAGGTGGAACAGTCCGAAGGGCGCACGCTGCTTTTTATCGACGAACTGCACAACATTGTGGGCGCGGGCAAGAGCGAAGGCGCGATGGACGCCGGCAACCTGCTCAAGCCCATGCTGGCCAGGGGCGAGCTGCACTGCATCGGCGCGACCACGCTGGACGAATACCGCAAGCATATCGAAAAAGACCCCGCCCTGGAACGGCGCTTCCAGCCCGTGCTGGTGGACGAGCCCACGGTGGAGGACACGATTTCCATCCTGCGCGGCCTGAAAGAACGCTTCGAAGTGCACCACGGCGTGCGCATCAGCGACTCCTCCATTGTGGAGGCGGTCACGCTTTCGCACCGTTATATCACGGACAGGCAACTGCCGGACAAGGCCATCGACCTCATCGACGAGGCCGCCGCGCTTACCCGCCCGTAAATCGACTCTCTGCCGGCCGATCTGGACGAAGCCGAGCGCAAGCTCATGCAGCTTGAAATCGAGCGCGAAGCCCTGCGCAAGGAAACGGACGAAGCCTCGCGCGAACGCCTGCGCCGGCTGGAAAGCGAACTGGAAGATCTGCGCGTGGAGCGCGACGAACTGCGCACCCGCTGGGAGGCCGAAAAAGGCTCCATCGACGCCGTGCGCAAACTCAAGGAAGATATCGAGCGCACCCGTCTGGCCATAGAGGAGGCGGAGCGGGCCTATGATCTCAACAGGGCGGCGGAACTCAAATACTCCACGCTGCTCAACCTGGAAAAAGCCCTGGCAAAGGCCGAGGCCGCCGAAAAGGACGGCCCCCGCCTGCTGAAGGAGGAAGTGCGGCCCGACGACGTGGCGGAAATCGTCTCCCGCTGGACGGGCATTCCGGTTACGCGCCTGATGGAGGCGGAGCGGGAAAAGCTGCTGCGCCTGCCGGAAGAACTGCACAAGCGCGTCGTGGGCCAGGACGAGGCCGTGAGCGCGGTTTCCGACGCCGTGCTGCGCGCCAGGGCGGGCATTTCCGATCCCGCGCGGCCCACGGGCTCCTTCATCTTTCTCGGTCCCACGGGCGTCGGCAAAACCGAGCTGTGCAAGGCCCTGGCCGAGGCGTTGTTCGACACCGAGGCCAACATGGTGCGTCTGGACATGAGCGAGTATATGGAAAAACATTCCGTATCCCGGCTCATCGGCGCGCCTCCGGGCTATGTGGGCTACGACGAAGGCGGCCAGCTTACCGAGGCCGTGCGCCGCAAGCCCTATGCCGTGGTGCTGTTCGATGAAATCGAAAAGGCGCACCCGGACGTGTTCAACATTCTGCTGCAGATTCTCGACGACGGCCGACTGACCGACAACCAGGGCCGCACCGTGGATTTCCGCAACACCATCCTGATTATGACCTCCAACATCGGTTCGCTCCTGCTGCTGGAGGGCATAGGCCCTGACGGTCTGCTCGACGCGCGCGCGCGGGAACAGGTGCTGGAGGAACTGCGCCGGCATTTCCGGCCGGAGTTCCTCAACCGGGTGGACGAAACCGTGCTTTTCACGCCCCTGCGGCGGGAAGAAGTGGGCAGAATAGTGGAGTTGCAGGCGCAGCGGCTCAAGAAGCGCCTGGAAGAACGCAACATCGGCCTGGAACTGAGCCCCGAGGCCAAAGCCTTTATCGCCGAGGCGGCCTATGATCCGGTCTACGGGGCGCGTCCGCTCAAGCGCTACATGCAGCAGCACGTGGAAACGCCCCTGTCGCGGCGCATCGTCGCCGGGGAGGTGCGCGACGGGCAGCGTTGCGTCGTGAGGCTGGAGCACGACGAAAAGCTTGTATTCTCTGTGGAGTAATTTTATTATAAAAGCTCCGGCGAAAACCGCCGGAGCTTTTTTTCGCATCTGAATCCGGAGAAGATCATGGCTCAACGCGTCGGGGCGCTTGTGCTTGCGGCGGGCAAGGGCACGCGCATGCATTCGGACACGCCCAAAGTGCTGCAGACCCTGCTCGGCGAACCCCTGCTGCGCTGCGTTGTCGAGGCGCTCCGCCCCCTGTTCGGGGAAGAGGTGTGGGCGGTCATCGGCCACAGGGCCGACAGGGTGCGCGCGGCCTTTGCCGGCGATTTTCCACGCTTTGTGGAACAGAAGGAGCAGCTCGGCACCGGGCACGCCCTGGTCACGGCCCTGCCGGCGCTGTTGGAGTCCGGCTGCGAATGCGTTCTGGTGGTCAACGGCGACGCTCCCCTGGTTTCCACGGATCTGCTGACGGATTTTCTGCGCCGGTCCGGAGGGGCGGATCTGGCCTTTGCCACGCTGCGTCTGCCCGAAGCGGGCGATTACGGCCGCGTGGTGCGCAGGGATGGGCAGGCGCGGGCCATCGTCGAAGCCAAGGACTATGATCCGGCCCTGCACGGCCCGGTGAGCGGCGAGGTCAACGCCGGACTCTACCTTTTCCACCTGGAAACCGCGCAAAAGCTGCTTCCCGGCCTTTCCCGCAGCAACAAGAGCGGCGAATATTATATTACGGACCTGATCGCTCCCGCCGTCGCGGCCGGCTGCGACGTGCGCGGCCTGGAATGCGGCGACGCCCCCGAGCTTTTCGGCATCAACTCGCCGGAGGAACTGGCGCGTTCCGAGGAATTTCTGCGTGCCCGCATTGTGCGGGATCTGCTGCGTTCCGGGGTTATTCTGCATGCGCCGGATGCCGTGCGCGTGGGACCGCGCGCGCTTGTTGCGCCCGGAGCGGAACTGTCCGGCCCCTGCGAAATCTACGGCGCAAGCCGGGTGGAGCAGGGCGCGCGCATCGAATCCCACTGCGTGCTGCTCGATTCCCATGTGGATAGGGGCGCGCGCGTCCGTTCCTTCAGCCATCTCGAGGGCGCGCGGCTGGAAGCCGGCGCCGCGGCCGGCCCCTTTGCCCGCCTGCGCCCCGGCGCCGTGCTTGAGGAAGACGCGCGCATCGGCAATTTTGTGGAAATGAAGCAGGCCCGCCTGCGCAAGGGCGCGAAAGCCGGCCACCTTTCCTACATCGGCGACGCCGACGTGGGCGAAAAAGCCAATGTGGGCGCGGGCACCATCACCTGCAACTACGACGGCGCGCGCAAGCACAAAACAGTGATAGGGGATCGCGCCTTTATCGGCAGCAATACGGCTTTGGTCGCGCCCGTTCACGTGGGCGCGGACAGTCTGGTCGGGGCGGGCTCGGTCGTTACGCAGAACGTTCCCGACGGTGAAATGGCCATTGCCCGGGGGCGGCAGCGCAACCTGCCCCGCAGACGGATCAGTCGAGATCTTCCCGAATAAATACGGGCCGCTTCGGCATCTTGCGTTCGCCCGCAAAGCATGGTAAATAAAAGACATGGAACCGTTAGATCTTCTCGAAAGCCGGATAGCGTCTCTGATTACGGAAATCGAGCTTCTGCGCGAAGAAAACGTCAAGCTGCGCGATCATGCCTCCACCGGCATGGCAACGTTGACGGAGGAAAATTCTTTCCTCAGGCAGGCGCTGGAAGAAGAGCAGAGAGTGAAAGATGCCGTGCTGAAACGCATTGACGGTCTTTTGCAGCGCATCGAAAGCGTGGCCGGCGACGCCTAAGGCGCGTGTTCGGCGGGCCCGGCCCTGGAACGGGCGGGCATGCGGCGGTGAAAAGCCGCTTGTAGAATGTTTCGCGAAGCGTTGCGGCGTTGCGCGCACTTTTCTTTTATTCGGCGCGCAAGGCCTGAAGGCACAGCCATGCACAGCTTTAATCTAACCGTTCTCGGTCTTGATATTTCCTTCCGCGCCGAGGCTGATCTGGGGCGTGTGGAGAGCGCCAAAGCCCTTGTGGAGGAACGGTTTGAAAAACTCAGGCAGCATGGAGGACGCATCAGCAAGGAGGCTCTGCTTACCTTCCTGGTGCTCGGCCTTGCGGATGACCTGCTACAGTCGCACAGGCAGACGGCCGATGTGCAGAATCGCATCGATGCCCTGCTGACGAAGATAGATGACCTTTAGCGTGGCCAAAGCCGCGCTCCTTTCCCTGGAGTGTGCGTGATTGAAGCGTAGGCGCTGACCTCACAAGCATACAACAGGGGGCCGGGTGCTCCCCTCCCGTGTGCAGGCCCGCTTTGTGCGGGAAGCCTGACGGAGGGGCCAAGGCCCCCACCTGGGCAACCAGGTTTTGCGCCTGCTCTTCACACGGCGCTCTGGGGTTTTTCCTTTGTGCGCAGCCGCGCGCTTCAGGCGCGGCGCGGGTCTTCCCCCCTCCTCCATTGCCTCGGCGGAATATCGGTTCGCCCGTTTCCGTGCGTTTGCCGCGCGCAGGCAACCCTGCGCTCCGGCCTTTTTGTCCTTCGTGCCTTGCCCTTCGCGACGCGCTTTGCGGCGCATCCGGCGGGGGAACGTATCGGGCCGCGCGCCCGTCACCATAAGGGGGGAACAGTGGATTTCATGCTTATCGGATATATGGGCGCCGCACTGCTGGTCGGACTCGGCATAGGCATTGCGGCGCACCGCGCAAGCGCGGCCAAGCGCATGGGGGATGCGGACGAACTGGCCGCACGCATCGTCGAGGAGGCCCGCAAGGAAGCTCAGGCGCAGAAAAAGGAACTTCTGCTCCAGGGCCAGGATGAACTTTTCAATCAGAAAAGAGAGATGGAGCACGAGTTCAAGGAACTGGAGCGGGAACTCAAGGGCAGGGAGCGCAAGATCCAGGAACAAAGCGAGCGCCTTGAGGAAAAGCTCGAAAAAGCCACGGAAAAGGAACACGAAATCCTGAACGTGGAAAAGGAGCTCACGCGCAAGGAGCGCCGGCTCGCCGAAATCGAAGAGGCCCTTGCCGCGCGCGGCGAGGAGCAGGAGCGCCGCCTGCAGGAAATTTCCGGCATGAGCAGCGAAGAGGCCAAGGAGCGGCTTTTTGCGGAAATTGAATCCCGCACCCGGCATGAGGCCGCCAAGATGATGCGTCTTATTGAAACCGAAGCCAAGGAAAGCGCGGACCGCAAGGCCAAGGAAATCATTGCCGGCGCCATTCAGCGCTATGCCGGAGACTACGTGGGCGAACAGACCGTAACGGCCGTCACCCTGCCCAGCGAAGACATGAAAGGCCGCATCATCGGCCGCGAAGGCCGCAACATCCGCGCCATCGAAGCGGCCACCGGCGTTGACCTGATCATCGACGACACCCCGGAAACCGTCATCCTTTCCGCCTACAGCCCCCTGCGCCGCCAACTCGCCAAAATGGCCCTGGAACGCCTGATCCAGGACGGCCGCATCCACCCCGCCCGCATCGAGGACATTGTCCAGAAGTGCAAGCAGGAGCTGGAAGTGCAGATCCGCGAAGTGGGCGAACAGGCCACCTTCGATGCCGGCGTGCACGGCATCCATCCCGAACTGGTGCGTCTGCTCGGCCAGTTGCGCTACCGCACAAGTTTTACCCAGAACGTGCTCCAGCATTCGCTCGAAGTGGCCGCGCTCTGCGGCATGATGGCCGCCGAACTGGGCATGGACATCAAAAAGGCGAAGCGCGCCGGCTTGCTGCACGATATCGGCAAGGCCGTGGATCACGAGGTGGAAGGCTCGCACGCGATCATCGGGGCCGATCTGGCGAAGAAATACGGCGAAGGCAAGGACATCATCCACGCCATTGCCGCCCACCACGAGGATCAGCCCCCTTCCACCGCCCTGGCCGTGCTCTGCCAGGCGGCGGACGGGCTTTCCGGAGCGCGGCCCGGAGCGCGCAAGGAATTGCTTGAAAACTACGTCAAGCGCCTGGAAGACCTGGAAGGCATCGCCGCCGGTTTCGAGGGCGTGGCCAAGGCTTATGCCATCCAGGCCGGGCGTGAATTGCGGGTGATGGTCAATTCCGAAAATGTGGATGACGATACCACGCATTTGCTCTGTAAAGATATCGCCGAAAAAATTGAAAAAAATCTTACCTACCCCGGCCAGATCCGGGTCACGGTCATCCGCGAGCGGCGGGCCGTGGGTTTTGCGAAATAAACGGTGAGGCGATGATTCGGGGAGGCTTCGGCCTCCCCGGCCTTTTTTGTCTGAGGCGTGCTCCCGTCTTCTTCGACTGATGCAGGGCTGTCCCCATGCCGTATTCTCTCCCCCAGATCGCGGATTTCGCCGCAAGCGCCCTGCTTGCCTGGGCCGCCGCCTTTCGCGGGGCGCGCCACGGCCTGCCCCCGGCCGGGAGCGTTATCCTGGGCATGCTGTGCGGGCTCGTGTATCCGGCATTGCGCCTGCTCATCCTTTCCGGTACGGCCTTTTTCAGGGGGGGCGCGGAGCTCGCTCCCGTGCTCTTCTTCCTGGCCGAACCCGCCTATCCCGCAGCGGCGTTTTGCGGAGCTTTCGCGGGCTTTCTCCTGCAACGGCGCATTGCCGACGACTCCATTCTCTTTCCGGCATTGGAGGCGCTTTCCCTCGGCGCCGCCGCAAGCCTGGGCGTGTATTTCGGTTTTGCCGCCTATCTGCCGCCCTTCGGCGCGGTGCTGTTCGGCTGCTTCAGCGGCGTGTGCGGCGGTTTGGTACGGGATATCTGCCTCGCGGAACGCCCGGCCCTGCTTGAGGCGGAATTTTACGGCGGCGCCGTTGCCGTGGGCGCCATGGCCGCCGCCGCCGCCTATATATTGGATGCCGGCTTTTGGCCGGCCTTGGGATCAAGCTGCCTGATTGTCGTGGCGTTGCGCCTGCTCGGCAGGCGGCGCGCCCGCAGGCGCGGCGTGTTTTCCGAATTTTAATGTGAAAAAAATCCAAATATGCCCGCATGTTTTGATAGATTTTATTTAAAGTGATTTTTTCTGCCGAAAAAATCCTTGACCCGGAGCCCGACTTGAGTCACAAGTCTCAGGCGCTTGGGCGACCCCGGCGGATAGAGAACGGAAAATTCGGATTTTTGAAAAAAGACGGAAAAAGTTCTTGACCCGGAAAGCAACCTGAGGCAAGTTTACGAGCCGCGCTTGTAAGAGCGCGGAGAGCCCCTGAAAGGGGCAGAGTAGGCCGAGCATTGACAGGCCGAGCGCGAGCGAGGCCCGGCCCCGCAGGGGCCGACGCGAAGTCGGAATTCACTTCCGACGAGCGGCAGCAAAAGCTGCGCTTTTGCTGCAATGGTTCTTTGACAAGTGAATAGCGAGTCGGGAAGAGAATGAGTTTTAAGCTCGCGTTAAAGCGAGACAGATATTGAACTGGAGAGTTTGATTCTGGCTCAGATTGAACGCTGGCGGCGTGCCTAACACATGCAAGTCGA
>JAVBNZ010000073.1:0-26202 GCA_031551145.1 Desulfovibrionaceae bacterium
CCAGTTCCTCCAAGGTCTGGGCGGCTTCGGCCGCCTCTTTGCGCAGCCCGCCGGCTTCCATGCAGCGGGCCTTGTGGGCCAGCGCTCCGGCCATATACAGCCCCAGAAAGCCTTCCGGCGTGAGATCAAGACGCTCCAGGGCGCGGCTTATGATGTTGCCGTCCGCGTCCCGCTCAATTTTCCAGCCGTTCCAGGTGACGGATTGGGGCACGCCGGGCACGCCCATGGTCGCCAGGGTGGCCGCGTTACTGATGCGGCGCGCCCAGGAGAAGGAATCCTCGGCGTCAAATCCCATCCACACTTCCCAGCCGCGCACGTCTATGGGCATATTCTCGCCCATTTCCCACCACACGCGTTTTCCGTCCAGATGCACGGCGACGGGAGGCGGCGGCGGCGTGGTGCGGCCGATGACGGTAACGGTGTATACCGGCGAATAGTCAGAGCCGACTCCGAGCGTGGAGAGGGCCATAATGCGCACTTCGTACTCTTCAAGCTCTTCAACGCCTTGCGCGTAGACAAAGCCGGATGCGGCGGGAGAGTATCCCCCTTCCTCCCACATGGCGCCGGACCCTTTTTTGCGGAATTCAATCCGCACCTCGTCCACCGTCACGTTCATGCGCTCGCGGATGGTGAATGCCACCTGAATGCGTGGTATAAGCGCTCCGCTTGCAAGCCGCAGCAATACAAGCTCGTCCGTGCGTATGGCATTGATGATGGGAGCGACCGGTTTGCCGAGTTGCCAGCGGGTGGGAGTGGTGATGTCGCTGTCCCAGGGCGGAATGGGGCCGGTAAGGGCGGCCTGAATCTGCTCGGCTGAATAGTCCTGAAAGATTATTTTCGCGCAGAGGTTGTCCTGCGTTTCAATAGCCACCACAATGCCGCTATGGGTTTCCTGCCCGGCCACGCCGAAGTGGATAAGGCCGTCATGCAGGGGGGCGTCAATACTCGGGATGGGGATGGCGAGCTTTAAAACATTGGTTGTGCCTTCTTCCGTCTCAACGGAAAACGCCGTAGCCGGGCCGGCGTTCGGGAAGTATTTGAAGGCGTAGGCCTTGTCGGACGCCATCGTCACATGGTCGTCTATGACGACATGCGTAACGTAATCAGTATCCAATATGCCGTTTGACTCGATGAGATCGCGCAGCGCATCCTCTGACATGCCGGAAATCAGCGTCGTAAATTCGGCAAGGTTGATGTCCGGCCGGATGGCGCCTTGTTTACGTATCGCCAGGGCCATAAGCGCGGACATATTCATGCCCTCAAGATCATACGGCGCGTAAACTACATCCATCACGCGGGCCTGCCGCAGTCCCCACATCGGCACATCGTGCGTAACCGCTATGTGGTCGCCCTTGGCGACGCAGATATAGGAGAAATCCGTATGTATCTCGTATATTTCGGCGCGCCATTCAGAATCGGCAAGACGCAGCCTGCCGTGCATCCAAATAAGATCGGGGTCGGTCACTCCGTCTTGTTCGGCGGTGACGATATTCGTGGCATTATATTTATCGTAGCCGTCATTGTAGACGATGCGCTCATCTTCCTGATAATCGCGCCTGTCATTCAAAAAGCGGTAGCGCAGGCCGTGAACGCGCTCTTCAACAAACTCCTTTCGTCCCTTGAAGCCCCAGGAGTTGCGCGGGCCGTAGGGATAAGCCACGGGCTTGCCCGGCGTATCCCATACGGCGCTCAAAAGTCCGTCGCGTATGCTGAATGCGGCGCGCGCGGACGACAAAACAGAATGCACGAGCTCCCCGCAGGCCACGCGGGAAGTCTGCACGGAATTGAAGCGCCAGCCGTACTCGTTGCACCAGTCATACAGGCCGCGCCAGGAATCTAGATCCATGTCCTCCATTTCCGCCGGCTCGCCCACGACGCCGGTAGTCATGAGCATCAGGCATTCTGAGGCGGGATTGTTGCTGGGTTCGGATACCCATGTGCCGTCATCCTTCGGCACCGGGCAATAGCTTTCAAAAACGGCGTTGAACTCGTCCACATGGCCGTTAAGCTGGTCGGAGGCCATAATTTCCAGTTCAAAAATCGTGTATGGAACTCCCGCATAGCGTACTACTTCCCCGGTGCGCACAGAACGCAGAATAGGCCATGTCGTTTCGTCGGCAACCGTCCAAAACGAGTCTGATTGTCCGTCCTCGGTTCTGCGGACAAGGCCGAATTCGTATTGTCCTTTGGGAACGCCGCGGTTGAATCCGAAGCGCATGGGAGATATGGTGTTGCCGCTGACGGAAAAATCCCAATACTCCGTAGCACCTGTAGCAAGATTGCGGAGCGATGCCGTAAAATCTATTGTGCGGGTAAGCTTGTATTGATACTGATTGTCCCACATCGGCATCTGGAATATACCGCGCTGGCAATGTATTTCCCACTGTATTTCAACTGTATCGTCGGCTGTTGTGCGGTAATTCCATCCAGATCCACCCTTGAGCGTTACGCCGAGGTTTTCCTGATAGATGCGGGAGGTAAAAAACTGAAACGGCTGCCCTTCCCATCGCTCATACACATTCAGGCGCACGCCCTTGTATTGGTAGGCGGATGTATCGCCGATACGCGGGCTTGATACCCTGTTGTGCCCCATCACACCGAAGAGGTAACGGGCATACATGTCCTGGCCGCGCAGGAAGGTATAAGGCTGGGCGAAATGGCGCGGAGCGAATCTGGTTTTGCCTATAGGCAGGGGAACAATGCCGTATAGATCGGCCTTGTTTTTAATGCCGTCAATGGCCCATATTTTTTCCGCTGTTTCTGACCCAACCTGTCCGCCCATGCTGAGCTTGGGTGCTGTTGCTGGGGCGATAGCATTAACCAGCAGCATGCCGCCAACCATGACGGCAGTGCCTACAACATAGCCAAATGATGCGGCGCTCAAGCCGAGCGCGCCTGTCCACCATGCCGGAGCGCCATAGGGAGCAAGGACTGTCGCGACAACTGCGACAATCATAACTATTACAGTTAATATGACATTAAGGACATTTTTTCCACCACCCCCTCCGCCGTCCCTGATGCGCGGAGCGGAAACGTTGATCTTCATGCCGTGGCGCAGCATAAAACTGTTCCATTGCGCCCTCGGCACCTCGTAGGGGGCGGAAAAGGCGGTATCCGCAACAAAAATCTGCGCCCCGCGCGGCATGCGCTTGTACCCGGCATCGCGCAACGCTTTGCGCACGGCCGCAATGAGCGTTACGCCGGAAGCAAGCTCAAGCTCTTCCGCCTCAAGGCGCATGGGGTCGGGGCGAAAACGCAGGGATGCGCCGCCCTTTTTCAGTTTTTCAGGGGCGTTTTCCTTGAGCGCCGGCGGGTGGAAGGGGAAGCCGTGGGGGTCGAAGTTCATTGCGCCCCCATAAGCAGCCTGTGCCTGCGGAATTCAAAAAAACGCGGCCCCCACAAGGCGTCCGTTATCGGCGCAAGCCGGGCCACGCCGCCGTTCTTTTCAACATGGAGAAAATTGTTGCGGTATCCTGCCCACATGCCAACATGCGACGGATAGCGGCCGTAACGAAATCGCACAAGGTCAAAGGGCAGCGGCTTTTCAACCACAACCCATTCCCGCATAAGGCGCTCAATGACCTTGCCGAGCCGTTCCGTGCCCTCGATGTTGTAAAAATCGATCTTTTCGTACTCGGTAAAGTCGGCTGCCGTAATGGGGCATCAAGTTCATGGGCCTGTCCGGAGCCAACCCATTTCAGCAAGTGGAAAAATTCGCGGCAGACCAAAAACCACGCCGCGTGCCCACGGAAGAGGAATTCTGGAAGGTCGTGGCTCGAGCGCAGGAGCGGGATAAACGCTTTCTCATTGCCTGTCTGCATACGGCTGCCAGGAAGGGAGAACTGTTCCGGCTCATGTGGCGGGATGTTGATTTCGAGCGTGAGTTTATCCTGCTCGGAACCCGCAAGCGGAAGGGCGGCGGCCTGGAATATGACCCGGTGCCCATGACCTCTGAATTACGGAGAGTCCTACTGGAACAGAAGGCGGAAAGGCTCTGCGCCGAGCATGTCTTTTGCCATGTTGACGGCGAGCCGTACACGACGCGGGAACGGCTGGTAAGCAGGCTGTGTGAAAAGTGCGGCATACCGCGTTTCAGCTTGCATGGTATACGCCATCTCACGGCATCAATTCTGGCGCATGAAGGGGTGCCGATTTCCAAAATTCAGGCGATCCTCCGTCACCGGAGGCTTGCCACAACCGAAATATACATCTCCAGGATTGCTCCCCTCGGAAACGTGCTGGAGGGAGTATTCGGGGAAAGAAAAAGGCCCGGCCTGGAGGAACAGGTCGAGCCGCATCTTGAGGAAGTCCCACACGGAGGCCCACACGCTTTTGCGGAGACTTCAAAACTTCAATAATTTCAATGGTGCCGAGGGCGGGACTCGAACCCGCACAGGACTAGCCCGCTACCCCCTCAAGATAGTGTGTCTACCAATTCCACCACCTCGGCACGGCTTGTCGTGGAAGCTTGCACTCCCGACCCGCTCAGATACCCCGAAGCGCCGCTCGACGCAAGCGTTTTTTGAGCGTGCCGGGAAACATGATTGCGGGATTCTACACGAGGCATTCCGCAAATTCTTCGGCCTTGAGCCCCTGAACATAATCGCCCGGATCCACGCCCTTCAGGCGGGCGAACAAATAGTCACGCCCGTGCCGGCAGCCGCACAAAAGCGCCTCCAGTTCCTCCACCGGGCGCAACGCGAAAAAGTCGCCCCGGATGAAGGCCGCCTGGATAACGCCGCCCTGCACGTCGAGCTGCACGTCCAGTATGCCGGCCGAGGTGCGCGTGCGGCGGGAGAAGTCGTATTGCGGCGAAGCCCCGAAATTCCAGTCCCAGCTCGCATATTTGGCGCATTCCAGTTCCTCGATAACCGCTGTTTCCGCCTTTTCCAGATCGCAGCGTTTGCCGGGCAGGGTTTCGAGCATGTGCTCCATCAACAGGGTCATAAAGTTTTCCACATCCAGGTGCGGCAGATAGTTGCGCAGCATGGTCACGCGCGCCGGCAGGCTTTTCACGGCTCTGTCCTGGAACTTTTCCGGGCAGACGCGCAGCGCGCCGGCCAGATCGTCCAGGCGGGAATTGAAGAGCAGCGTGCCGTGGTGCAGCAGGCGATCACGCTCCAGGTGCTGGGCGTTGCCGGAGAACTTTTTCCCGTCCACCACAAGGTCGTTGCGTCCGTCAAAAGTGCAGTCCACGCCGAGACCGCGCAGGGCTCCCTGAATGGGTATGGTGAAACGCTGGAAGTCCAGCCTCCGGCTTTTCCGTGCGCCCAGTTCCACAAAGCTGAAGTTCACATTGCCGAGATCGTGAAATACCGCCCCGCCGCCGGTGATGCGGCGTACCACTGCTATGCCGCGCCGGCGCACGAAATCCTCGTCAATTTCCGCCAGCGTGTTCTGGTGCCTGCCCACGATGACGGCCGGCGCGTTGCGCCAGAGCATGAAGATATTCTGCACACCGCGCCGCAGCAGCCATTCCTCGGCGGCCAGGTTGAAGGCGGGGCGGGTACAGCGGTTGAGTATGCAGCGCATACGACGCTCCCTAAAAGGTTATCGCAACACTTCGCAACACAGGGCCTTGCCGTGCCCGCGCAGATGAAGGGCCTCGCACAGCGTGCCGCACCATTCGGTCTGTTCGGGCGCGCGCGCCGCATCGGGCCTGAAGGCGCCGCCGGCGAGATACACCGGCACTTCCCGTTCTTCCGGGCTTGTGCCGTTATGAAATTTGTCGTCGCTCATGCCGTGGTCGGCCGTAATCATCACGTCGCAGCCCTGCTCCAGCCAGGCCGGCATGTACCGTGCCAGCAGCATGTCGGCCTCCCGCGCGGCGTTGCGGTAGGCCGCGCCGGCATGCCCGCAGAGGTGGCCGGCATGGTCGATGCCCAGGCAGTGGATAAGCAGCAGCCGGGGATCATGGCGCGCCCGCAGAACTTCGGCATCCAGAAAAACCTGGGGGTCGGGATAGTCGTCCCGGCTGTAAAAAAGCCCGTACCGCAGGGGCAGGGAGGCATCGCAGGTCAGGCGGTCGCGTTCAGGCACAAACGGTGCGGCGTTGACCAGTTCGCTGAACCAGTGGAACGCGGCTGCCGCTGTAACAAGGCCCCGATCCCGGGCGATTTCGAAACAGTTCGCCTCCGCATGCGGCGCGGCGGGCGTGTGCGTATTGTGCACCAGACCGGACGCCGCCGGGCGCTGCCCGCTGATCAGGCAATGGTACAGGGGGCGCGAAAGCGACGGCAGTTCGCATTGCACGCTGCCCCCGAAGATAAGACCGGCCTCGCGCATTCCTTCCAGATACCCCATGCAGGAGCGGGCTGTCTGAGCGGAAAGACCGTCAAGAAGGACAAAGATGAGCCGGCGCGTCGTCATGGTTGTGTCCGAAAATAAAAGCCGCCGGAGCCACTGTGACATAGTTTGCCGCAAATGGGAATTACCGATCCGCACCTTCTCCCGGCAGGACGGGAAAGCCCGCTGCGGCAGGATCTTCGGGCAATGCGCCCAGGGTTGTCGGGAGCACGTCATATTTCTCTCTCAGAGCGCGCAAAAAGTCGTAAATGCGCGTCAGCAGGGCGTCGGCGTCTTCCTGCGTCCGTGTATGAGGCGAAGCGCCGGGCAACATTTCCGAGGAATGCCAGAAAAGGCACAATACCCTGCCGCCCCGTTCCACGTGCAGACTTGCCGCAAGGTTCATCACCGTGCTGCAGTGCCAGATCGGATTGGCGCTGACCGCCCCCCAGAAGCGAAAGGCGTCCGTAACCGCCCGCCCGCGCTCCCCAAAGGGTTTCAAGGCTGCGTGCCAGGCGCGCGGCAGCCACGCGACGGGGCTGAGTTGCGTCACCGGCACTTCGAGCAGGCCGCGGCTTTCATCCGGCCAATACGGATCGGGGGGGGCCAGAAAGTGATCCGGCCCGTTTTTGAACATGCGCAGGGGGCAGACGGAACTGTCCACCTTCAGGCCTTCCCCGGCCAGGACGGGAAACAATTCAGGCTTGAGATCCCAGCGGCCCATACGGAAGGAGCGCAGATCCTCTCCCTGAAAATCCCGCCCCGCCTTCAGCAGTTTGCGCAGGCGCGCGCGGAACAGATCGGGCGGCAATTTGTCCGTCGGCACGGGGGGGCTTGCTTCCTCTCCGATCGGCGGCGTGCTCCAGTGGTGGAGATGCGCGCCTATCTCCGCGCCCAGGCTGTCGCGCATGCGGGCCAGAGTTACGCGGGCCTCGGCGTCCATGAACACCGCATAAGTGCAGAGCAGGGTGAGCGGAAAACCCAGTTCGCGGGTCAGCGGAGCAAGGCGCGGCAACAGGGAAACGTTGCGCACCGTGCAGTCCGTTGCGGCATAACGGCCGGAAAAAAGGCCTTCTTCTTCCACATCCAGGCTGACAACCACGCGCAGTCTTCCGTCTCCGGCGGGCGGAGACGCGCCGTTCCCGCGTATGTCGGAGGGCGCTTGCGTCATACGGCTCCCGATGCTAAAAATTTTTTCCAACAGTACTTCGTCGCCGTATCACATAGCCCCTATGCGACCTTTCCGCAACCCGGCCGCCCTATGCATACCTCCCATATCGTCTTTCTCCTGCAGGATCTCTGTATAGGCGGCACCCAGCACCAAACCCTGGAACTGGCGGCCGGGCTCGACCGATTCCGCTTCCGTCCCGAACTCTGGACGCTCTCCGGCCCCACGGAACTCGACGCCCGCGCCGCCGAGCGCGATCTCCCCGTGCTCCACCTGGGCAGAACCGTCTTTCCCGGCCCGGCCGCTCTCGCCGCCCTCTGGCGGCAACTGGGACGCGTGCGCCCCGACATTCTTTTTCTCTGCACCGCCCTGCCCAACATCTGGGGCCGCATTATGGGCCTGTTGCGCCGCACGCCGCGCGCCACGGGATTTCTGCGCCGCACGCCGTGCGTCGTGGGCTCCTGCCGGGGCGGGGGCGCGCCCGTGCGCCAGCACGAACGCCTGCTGTGGCGTCTGGCCCGGCATATCGTCTGCAACTCTCCGGCCCTGGTGGAAGTCATGGCCGGGCTCGGCACACCGCGCAGCCGCATGACCTTCATCCCCAACGGCGTGGATACCGGCCGCTTCACTCCCGGCCTCCGCCCCCTTGCCGACAGGGAGCCCGTCGTCCTCTGCGTGGCCCGTCTGGCGGAAGACAAAAACCTTCCCTGTCTGCTCGACGCTTTCAGCCTTGTGTTGCGCGAACTGCCCGAGGCACGGCTGCACCTTGTCGGCGAAGGCCCGCTGGAACACGAACTGCGCGCCCGCCTGGAGCAGCCCCCCTTGCGCGGCGCCGTGCGCCTGCTGCCGGCCATGAGCGACGTGCCCGCCCTGTGCCGCGAAGCCCGCGCCTTTGCGCTCAGTTCCCGGCAGGAAGGCATGCCCAACGTGATCCTTGAGGCTATGGCCGCCGGGTTGCCCGTTGCCGCGACCCGCGTCGGCGGCATCCCCGGTCTGCTGCTCGGCCCGGAAGAAAACGGCCCGCCGGCGGGTCTCCTCGTCCCTTCGGGCGATTCCTCCGCCCTGGCCCGGGCTCTGCTCCGCCTGCTGGCGGACGATGCGGCCGCGCGGAACATGGGGCAAAACGGCCGCGAACGCGCGGAGAAAAATTTCTCTTTCGCGGCCATGATAGCCGCGCATGAGGAACTTTTTGAAAGATTGCTGCGGGAGTAGAAAAAGAATGAACCATATGTACGCGGCGCTGTGCCTGATCGCCTGCCTGGCGGTCTTTCCCCGCCCGGCCCTTTCCGCGGAGGCGGAAGCGGGAACGGAACGGCGCGAACTGTGGACGGGCAGTCTGTACAGTTCGACCTACCGGGCGGGCGTGTGTATCGACGCGCGGGGAAATCTGCGCGGGGCCGTATATTTGAAGCAGGTTTCGGGCGATGTGGACAGATACACGATCAGCGGCCATGTGGACGGCGACCGGATCACGGCCTCGCACCACAGCGGGCACAGCTTCAAGGGGCGCTTTGTCTCCCCGCGCGAGGTCAAGGGGGAGCTGACGCTGAAAAACGGACAGAAGCTGGAGGTGCGGGCTCAGCGCAGCATGGATCCCGAAGTGGACGCGCATTGTCGGCTCGTGCATCATTAAGAACAGATTTGCTTTGCAACGCCTACTCCGGCGTGGCCGGTGAAAATAAATTTCGCCCACGCCTGCGCGGCGGCCGGCGACTTTCGCCGGCAGAGCATTTGAACATTTTTAATGTTAAAATACTCTCAATGTGGAAAAATATATGGTTACAGCATGGCTCATCGGCGTCTGCCTGCAATGCGCGCTGCTGTTCGCCGCCCTGCGGGGGGGCCGCCTGCTGCTGCGTCCCGGCGATTTCGAGCCCGCGTGGCCGGCGCTGCCCGAACGACCGCCGCGCGCGGGCATGATCGTGCCGGCGGCCGGAGCCCGGCCGGATATGGAGCCGGCCCTGCGCTCCCTGCTCACGCAGGATTACCCGGACTATGAAGTGGTGTTCGTCACCGCCGAGGAAAACGACCCGGCCGTGCCGCTTCTGCGCCGGCTGACGGAAGAAGATCCGCGCGCCCGGCATGTTGTCGCGGGTCGGGCCGGGCGTTGCGGCCAGAAAAACCACAACACGCTGCACGGCCTTGCCGCCCTTGGGCCGGAGGTGGAGATATTCGCCTTCTGCGACAGCACGCATATCGCGCGGCCGGATTTTCTGCGCATGCTGCTGCGTCCGCTTCTCGCGGGCGAGGCCGCCTTCAGCACGGGCTATCACACGGTGGAGGCGCAGGATGCGCAACCCGTGACCCTGGCCTACCAGATGACGGTGGTATTCATGCGGCTGCTCCAGGCGGTTTCGGCGTTCACCCAGCCCTGGGGCGGGGCCATGGCGATGACGCGCGCGGCGTTTGAGCGCTACGGCGTGGAAAAGCTCTGGGCTTCGAACGTGGTGGACGATTGTTCCCTGGCCGGACTGCTCATGGCCTCGCGCGGGCAGGTGCGCCTGTGCCCCGAGGCGCTTTTGTGCACGCGGGCCGCGCGGCATTCGCGGGCGCAGTGGCAAAGCTGGTTCGAGCGCCAGCTGTTGTTCCTGAAATTCTGCACGCCGGCCATGTGGCACGCGCTGGGTCTGGGCTTGTTTGTTCTGTTCGCGCCCACGCTTGCGTCCCTCTGCCTTGTGCCGGCCTGCCTGTTCGGCGCGGGGCCGGCGATTTTGGCCCTGCCGGCCCTGGGGCATTTGGTTTTTTTCTTCTTTTTCGCGCTGAAACTGCGCGATTTCACGGAAAAACCCGCGCCGGCCCTGCCCTGGCTCAATGCCTTCGTGCTGAATTTGGGCATGCTCGGCCGGGTGTACGCGGGCTGTGTACGCAAACGGATTCTTGTCTGGCATGATACAAAATACGTCGTGGGCCGGGGCGGACGCGTGGAGAGCCTGACGCGCATCCGCCGGCTTTGACAAGCGCCTCGACCCTGTATAGAAACAACGTCACCAACTTATGATAGCACGTTCCGACCTCATACGCATCAGCCTGCGCCAGGTGCTGCGCCAACGCGGCTTCGGGGTGATCCTTTCGATCGCCCTGGGCATCATGGCCTTTATTACCCTTTCCGTTCTGGGGCGGGAAATACGCTACAACATCGGGCAGGACATGGTGCTGCTCGGCGGCGTCAACGTACTGACCACTTTTTTCGACAACGAAAAATTTCCCGGTTCCCCCCGGCAGCAGTTTCTTCCCGACACCATCGAAGAGTTGCGCAAAACGCCCGGCGTAATGCTTGTCAGCGCCAATACGATGATCTCGAACTTCTACTTCACCCGCATGAGTGATCGCGTCATATCTTTGAGCGTCTCCGGGGTGGACGAGTATTTCTGGCCCCTGCAGGCCGCCGTGCTGCAGGAGGGGCGCTTTTTCACCCATGACGACATCAAGGAGCGCCGGCGCGTCTGCCTCATAGGCAGGGAACTGGCCCGCGACATGTTCGGCAAAGCCGATCCCGTGGGGCAGCCGCTCTTTATCGGCAACGAAGCCTTTGAGGTGGTCGGCACCTTCAGCGGCGTGATGATGGGCGACTGGGTGCGCTGGGCTTTTATACCGATCACCACGGCCGTGGACAGAAACTTCAACCACGGTCTGGTCACCCGCCTCTTCATACGCGCCGTGGCCTGGGAAGACGTGCCCAGGCTGGTGAAGCAGATACCGGAAATCGTCGGCCGCACGCAGAGCACGAACCACCTCGTCATCCGCACGCAGGAGGAGCAGCTCGCGCGCATCAAGACAACCTTCATGTGGGTGGAGGTGCTCTTGTGGCTCGGCATCACGGCTTCGCTCATGCTGGGGGGCTTCGGCATCTGGTACGGCACCTTCGCCGCGGTGCGCGCCCGCACCAGGGAAGTGGGGCTGAAAAAAGCCATGGGCGGGGCGGATATCGATATTCTGGCGCAATTTTTGACCGAGGCGCTGTGTAAATCCGTGGCGGGCGGCGTGCTGGGCATCGTGCTCGGCACACTGACAGTGGAGATAGGCTCCGCCATGCTCGCCTGCAACGTGTCATATCCCCTGCTTTTGGCGAGCAGCGCGGGCAGCATCGTTTTTTCGGCCTTCATCGGCATCGCGGGCGGCCTGTACCCGGCCGTGCAGGCGAGCCGCATGGATGTTGTCACGGCCCTGCGGTTTGAATAGTTGAGCACTGTGAGGCCGGCCGCGTGGACGCGGCCGCGGCGTTGCGTTTTGAATTAGGGCAGAAGCAAGGATGAGCATGGATCTTGTCATAGACGCCAGAGAGCTGCGCAAGCATTATCCCGGTTCCCCGCCGGTGCTGCGCGGCGCCACGCTCAGCGTGGAGGCCGGAGAAATGGTGGCCGTCATGGGGCCGTCGGGCTGCGGCAAATCCACCATGCTCCACGTGCTCGGCCTGCTCCACGCGCCCGATTCCGGCCGGCTGCACATGCTGGGCACGGACGTCATGCGCCTGAACCGGGAAGAAGCCGCCTTCTTCCGCCGCCGCAACCTGGGCTTTGTCATGCAGAGCTCGAACCTCTTCGATTTTTCCACAGTCTATGAGAACGTGGAATTTCCCCTCATCTACGATCAGGTGCCCGTGGAGCAGCGCAGGGAGCGCATTCTGCGCGCCCTGGAACTGGTGCATCTTTCCGCCCGGGTACACTACCGCAGCAACCGCCTCTCCGGCGGCGAGCAGCAACGCGTGGCCATCGCCAGGGCCATGGTCAACAATCCGCGCATCCTCTTCGCCGACGAGCCCACGGGCGCCCTGGACACGCGCACCAGCCGATCCATCATGACCAGTTTCCGCGCCCTGGCGCACAACGCCGGGGTATCCATGGTGGTGGTCACGCACGACCCGACCGTGGCCGAATACTGCGACGCGATCTATACTCTGGACGAGGGCCGTCTCGTCTGCCGGAAAAAGGAACCCGTGCCGCCGCCCGAGCAGGGCGCGGCTGATCTGATGATGCCCGAACTGCCCGAACCCGCGCGCCTCATGAACCTGATCTGCGTGGGCGGGCGCGTGCCCCGGCTGGAAGGCACCGCCCTGCGCCAACTGCTGCTGCGCCTGTACGATATCGGCATCGTTTCCAAACTCTACAGCAGTTGCAGGCCGCACAGCGGCAAGGCCGCCGAGTTCGCTCCCCTCGAACTGCCCATGCCCATACGGCATGTGGGCCTGGGCGGGCTGCCTGCCGCGGCCCTGGCCTGCATGCGGCATCTGCGCGGCAATTCCTCGCTGCTGTGGCGTATGTGGCGTGAGCTGCCCGCACGGGGGCGCCTGCGGAGCGGGAAACTGCTCTCGCACATCCGGCATTTTATGAGCGGCGTGCTCATGGCGCGCTGGTGTCTGGAAGACGACGCGGAAATGCTGCATGCCTTAAGCGCCGGGGATCCGGCCACGTCGGCCTGGGTGGCCGGCGGGCTTGCGGGTCTGCCTTTTTCCTTCACCGTGCGCGCCGTGGATCTGGCCCACAACGATCCCGCCCTGCCGGTGAAAATACGGGCCGCCGCCTTTGTGCGCTGCGACACCGAAGCCACGCGCAACGCCCTGCGCGCGCTCTGCCCCGAACTGCCGGCCGGACATTTTCTTCTGCTGCGCGGCCTGATGGTCTTCCCGGACAGCGACGTGCAGTCGACGCTTGAGGAACGCGGCGCCGCGCGCGGCGGCCTTTCCATACTGGCCGTGGGCTCGCTGACCGAACGCAAGGGCCTTGACGATCTGCTGCGTGCCTGCGCCCTGCTGCGCAAAGAGGGCGTGCCTTTTCGCTGCCGCATCGTGGGCAGCGGGCATCTGAAGCACTGCCTGCGCTTTCTCGTCCGGCGGCTCGGCGTTTCGAAGCATGTGGAATTCTGCGGGCAGTTGCCGCACGACCGCGTCCGCCTGCTGCTGGGCGAGGCGGGCATCTTCGTCGCGCCCGGTGTGGCGCTGAAAAGCGGCGAGCAGGACGGCCTGCCCACGGCCCTGATCGAGGCCATGCAGTGCGCCCTGCCGATTATTGCCACCGATCTCCCCGGCCATGCGGAAATCATACAGCATACTATTTCCGGCCTCATTGTCCCGCAGAGCGCCCCGCGCGAAATCGCGGACGCGATTCTCGCGCTCTCCGCGGACCCGGAACGCGCGCGGGCTCTGGGGCAGGCGGCGCGGGCCTGGGTGCTCGAACACCTGAACCCCGAAGCGCAGGGCGAGGAAATCGTGCGCCGCTGGCTGGACGCGCGCGTTCCCCACGCAAAAAAGCTTGACGAAAACGAGGACGGGGGAGTAAGAGAGTCTCCTGCGCGCCCGTAGCTCAGCTGGATAGAGCAACAGGCTACGAACCTGTAGGTCGGGTGTTCGAATCACTTCGGGCGCGCCAGAAAAAACAGAAAACCCCTCGGAATTCCCGGGGGGTTTGTTTTTCCGCGCACCCTTCCTGCCGGCTGCGCGTGCATCGCCAACAACAGGAGTCCGTATGCCCATATTTTCCTGCGATAAAGAACTGTGCCGCCAGGACGGCATCTGCGCCCTGGTCTGCCCTGTATACGTGATTGACGGAGCCGAGGGCGCGCACCCGCAAATGCGTCCCGGCATGGAAAACGACTGTATCGCCTGCGGCCACTGCATCGCGTTCTGCCCGCACGGCGCGGCCAAGGTGGACGTTTTGCCGGAAGTCCCCCTGCCCATCGACCGTTCCCTCCTGCCCGCGCCGGAAGCGTTGGAAGCGCTCTGTCGCGCCCGCCGTTCCATACGGCGCTTCAAGCGGGAACCCGTGGAGCGGCCGTTGCTGGAGCGCATTCTGCGCACGGCCGATTATGCGCCCACAGCGTCGAACCGCCGCCCCGTGCGCTGGATTCTGCTGTCGGAGCCCAAGCTGCTGCAGGCTGTGGGCGAAAAAATCGCGGAGTGGCTGGGCATATGGGCGGCAAGCGATCCGAATGCCGATTCGAGGCCCGCGACCCTGCTGCAGGCTTGGAAATCCGGCCTGGATCCCTTTTTGCGCGGCGCTCCGCATCTTCTGGTGGCCGTTACGCCCGCGAATTGGGTTTGGGGCGTTTCGGACGCGGCCATTGCCCTGACCTATGTGGAACTTGCGGCTCTTCCCCTCGGCGTGGGGGCCTGCTGGGCGGGTTTTGTCACCGCGGCCGCACGCAACCACGCGCCCCTGCGCGAACTTCTGGGTGTCGGCGAAACGGAGGCGGTTGCCGGCGGCCAGATGCTGGGCCGCATGGCCCTGCGGCCCGCAAGCGTACCGCCCCGCCCGCCTCTGGACGTGCGATGGTTGTAAGCTGTTTTTCGAGCTTGGCGCAGGCGGGCTTTGCCCGCCGTAAGCGATAAATCCCGAGGTCAATATACTCTGAAAAACCCCTGAATTTTTTCAGGGGTTTTGTTTTTTTCATATGTCCGGGCGATTCCTCCGGCCGCGATCGAAATCAGATCCGGCGCATATCCTGTCATACAACCCGCTGTAATCGCCCATCCCCCTTGACACGCTGGAGCGCTTGCCCTAACCTGGAGATGGAAATCCTATGTTTCTTGAGAAAAGCCTAATTAATTCATACTGCTCCGGCAACAAGCCGGAACAACAGCGAGGGTACTGAGTATGTTGCACTTTCTCACCGGCCCAATGCTGATTATCTCGCTCGCGGTATTCTTTATCGGGCTGGCCCTGCGGGCGCTGCTGTACGTGAAAGGCCTGAACTGGAAGCTCGACCGCGTCGCCTACACCAAACACATGGGAACGGGCATGGTGGGGGCGGGCGCCTCCATCGTCAAATGGCTGGTGCCCTTCGGTTCGCGCGGCTGGCGCGAAGACGGCGCGGCGGCCTTCACCTTTCTGCTGCTCCATGTCGGGGCGGTGCTCATCCCTCTGTTTTTGAGCGGGCACACCATCGTGCTGGAGGACGTCACCGGCATTTCCCTGCCGTCCATGCCCATGCTGCTTGCCGACGTGCTGACCTTCTGCGCGATTTTCGGCCTGCTGATCTACCTGGGCCGGCGTCTCATGATTCCCCACATACGCATTCTGACCACGGGCCAGGACTGGTTTTTGCTGCTGCTCACGCTCTTTGTGTTCGCGAGCGGCGCGTTCAGCCGTTTCGGCGCGCAGCCGTATGAAACCTGGACGCTGCTGCACGTGGCCTCGGGCGAGCTTTTGCTCATCCTTGCCCCGTTCACCAAGCTGTCGCACATCGTGCTCTTTTTCTGCTCCCGCGCGCAGATAGGCATGGATTTCGCCATCAAGCGCGGCGGCCGGGAGCGCGGCGCGGCCTTCCCCTGGTGAAACGCGGGGGAACAGAGGGTTTTCCGGCTGTTCCCGCCGGGGTTTGCCCGCGAATCCCGGCCGTGAGATCGGCGCAGGCGGATTTTGCCCGCCGTGAGCGACAATCTCAAACGTAAAATGCTCTAGGAGTATACCCCAATGACTCAATCGCTCTGCAACGACAAGCCCGTGGAAACCAAAGAAGGGATCATGGCCCTGCTCGGCGACAAGGGCGGCGCGCGCTATTATGCGGAAATGGAAAAACTCCCGGTCAACGCGGAAAAAATCCAGGAATATCTGAAAAGAACCTGTAAATCGCGCACGCGCACCTGGCTTGAAATCTGCGCGCGCTGCGGCATGTGCGCCCAAAGCTGCTTTTTGTACCAGGCCAACAACAACGATCCCAAGCAGGTGCCGGCCTATAAGATCCAGTCCACGCTCGGCGAACTGATCAAAAGAAAAGGCAAGGTCGACGCGCAGTTCATGATCCACGCCATGGAAGTGGCCTGGTCGCAGTGCACCTGCTGCAACCGATGTGCGCTCTTCTGCCCCCACGGCATCGATACGGGCGTGATGTTCAGCTATCTGCGCGGCATCCTTTTCGACCAGGGCTTCGTGCCCTGGGAGCTGAAGATAGGCTCCGGCATGCACCGCGTCTACGGCGCACAGATGGACGTGGACGACGAGGAATGGGTGGAAACCTGCGAATGGATGGCCGACGAGCAGCAGGACGAGTGGCCGGGCCTTGAAATCCCCGTGGACAAGGAAAACGCCGACACCATGTACGTTCTGAACGCCCGCGAGGTGAAACACTACCCTGAGGACATCGCCAGCGCGGCCATACTCTTCCATATAGCGGGCGAAAACTGGACCGTTCCCTCCAGGGGATGGGAAAACACCTCGCTCTCCATGTTCGCGGGCGACTGGGAAGGCTGCCGGCGCAACGCCGCCCGCATTTACGACGCGGTGGATCGCCTGCATCCCAAACGCGTGGTCGGCACCGAATGCGGCCACGCCCACCGCGCCACCGTAGTGGAAGGTCCCTATTGGACGGGACGCGAAGACGGACAACCCCCCACCACCTTCATGCACTATGTGCAGTGGGTGGCCGAAGCCCTGCGTACCGGCAAGCTCAAAATCGATCCGGCCAAAAAAATAAAGGTTCCCTGCACGCTGCAGGATTCCTGCAACTATGTGCGCAACTACGGCCTGGGCAAGTACACGCGGGAGATCATGAGCTACCTCGCCGAAGACTTCCGCGAAATGGACGTGCACGGCGACTACAACTACTGCTGCGGCGGGGGCGGCGGGTTCAACGGCATCGGCAGGTACCGCAAACAGCGCAACATCGCGCTCAGCCCCAAGCTCGCCCAGATCAAGGCCACCGGCGCCGAGCTTGTCATCGCTCCCTGCCACAACTGCTGGGACGCCATACGCGACATGATGGAAGAATACCACGTGCACAACATCAAGTGGACCTTCCTGAAGCCCCTGCTCGTGGACATGGTGATCAAACCCGAATAGAGATGCTCAAGCAAAAACGAAAATCGGCAACAGCCCCGGCACGTGAGCGCCGGGGCTGTTTTCCCTCTCCGGGGACATTGTCTTGCCGGAAAGGGTGAAATTTATGGACAAGAATGAACAAAAACATATCGCGCCGTCCCCAAAGGCCGCCGGGCTGTGGATCAAGCAGCTCGGAGCGCTCATCTTCAAGGAGCACAAGCAGATCGTGCGCGATCCGTCTTCCTGGATCGTGGCCGGGGGCCTGCCGCTGCTCTTTCTGCTGCTTTTCGGCTACGGGCTCAACCTCGATCCGGGCATCCTGAATTTCACGATAGTGGACGAAGCCGGCAGCGCGCGGTCCACGCGGCTGGCAACGGCCTTCGCGCACTCCCCCTCCTTTCGCGTCATCGTTTCGCACGATCGGCCCACCGCCGACCGCATGATGCGCGATTCTCAGGTGCGGGGCATATTGGTCGTTCCCAGGGACTTCGACGCCCTTTCGGAGCGGGGAGCCGACGCCTCCCTTCAGCTTCTGGTGGACGGTTCCGAACCCAACACCGCGAAATTCATTGCCGCCTACGCTCAAGGGGTTGTGCTGAACGAGGCTCAGAGCCGTGAGGACGCCGCCGCCGCCCCGGCCGCCCTGCGCCTGGAAAGCCGCTATTGGTACAATCCCGCCGCCTTGAGCCCCTGGTTTCTCATTCCCGGTTCCATTACCATCATCATGACCCTGATCGGGGTGATGCTCACGGCCCTGGTCATCGCGCGGGAATGGGAGCGGGGCACGATGGAGGCCATGTTCTCCACCCCGGTTTCCCGCATGCAGCTTTTATTGGGCAAGCTCATCCCCTATTTTTTCATGGGTATGTGCTCGATGGGGCTTTGCGCGCTCGCGGCGCGGCATCTGTTCGGCGTGCCGTTCCAGGGTTCGGTGGGCGCGCTGATTCTGCTTTCCTCCTTCTTCATGCTCACGGCCCTGGGGCAGGGGCTGCTGATCTCCACGCTTACGCGGCAGCAGCTTCTGGCGGCCCAGGCCGCGCTGTTTTCCGGTTTTTTGCCGGCGCTCATCCTTTCGGGCTTCGTGTTCGACATAGGCAGCATGCCCATGCCCGTGCAGTTCTTAACGCGCCTTATCCCGGCACGGTATTTCAACAGCTGTTTGCAGACCATTTTTCTGGCCGGCGACGTCTGGGAGATTTTTTTGCCTTCCCTGGCCTTCATGGGGCTGCTCGCCCTGCTGCTGCTCGGCGCGGTCTACGCCAAATTTCAAAAACGGCTGGATATCTGATGATTCGCCTTTCACGCATCCCCACCATCGTGCGCAAGGAAATCCTCGTGCTGCTCGGCAACCGGCAGTCGCGCATGATGCTGATCATCCCGCCGATCATGCAGATAGTGCTTTTTGCCTGGGCCGCAACAATGGAAGTGCGCAACGTGGATTTCGGCGTGCTGAACCGGGACGGCGGCGCGGTAAGCCGGGAGCTGATTCAGCGGGTGCAGGGCTCGCCGCGTTTTCGCGATATGATCCGCCTGGAGCACCCTTCGCAGGCGCGGCAGGCGCTGGATACGCAGGCCGTGCTGCTGGTGCTCGCGTTTGAGGATGACTTTTCGGCGGCCGTTCTGCGCGGCAACGCGCCGGCCGTGCAGGTGCTGCTGGACGGACGCAAATCGAACAGCGCGCAGATCGCCTATACCTATATCCAACAGATCGTGCAGGACTACACGCGGGACATCGCGGCCCGGCCCCGGCCCGTTCCGGCGGTCGAAGTACGGTATTGGTTCAATCCCACCATGGAGTTCCAGTGGTTCTTTCTGCCCAACCTCATCGGCATGCTGAGCTTCGCGCTGGGGCTCATCGTCACCGGGCTTTCCGTGGCCAAGGAGCGGGAAAGCGGCACCTTCGATCAACTGCTCGTCTCCCCGGCCACGCCCGTGGAGATAGCCCTGGCCAAACTCATTCCCGGTTGCCTGGTGGGGCAGGTGCACGGCACGATCTTCATCCTGCTTTCGCATTTCTGCTTCGGCGTGCCGATAACGGGCTCGCTCGCGCTGCTCTACGGGAGCATGTTTGTTTTTTCTCTGGCCGTATGCGGGCTGGGGCTCATGATTTCCTCCATGTGCGCCACGCAGCAGCAGGCCTTTCTGGGCTCCTTCGCCTGCATGGTGCCCGCCACGCTTTTGTCCGGCTTCATGACGCCCGTGGACAACATGCCGCTTTTTCTGCAGCACGTGGGACAGCTGAATCCCCTGCGGCACTTTCTCGTCATCATCCAGGGCGTGTTTCTGAAAGATATTTCGGCCGCCGCGGCAGCGTTGCAATGTGCCAAGCTGACCGGCATAGCGTTGTGTTCGGTAAGCGTGGCCGTGTGGTTTTTTCGCCGGCGCAGGGGATGAGGCGGCATTTTTCCGCACCGCCGTTTTGCCTCAGGGAACCTTGCATTCACAGGGCGCGCGGGATATCATAATAAGTATGCACGTGAAAAATAACGCTTATTACGCTGACTTCATAGTATGTTTCATGTCCGCCGGATAAATGTTCCGCTTTTATACTGCCTCTGCGCGCTGGTCTGCGGCCTCGTGCTTTTTTTTTCTCTCCCCACTCTCAGACACGTTTTTCTCAATGACTACGCCGAGAAAAAGCAGATGCTCCTGTGCCGCGCTTCCGCCGACGAACTGTTCGCGGCGCTCGGCAAGGCGCAGCTTCTCCTGAAGAGCGGTGCGAGACTCCGGGGCGTGGCCGATTTCGCGACGCACAGGGACGCCGAATCCGCACCACCGAACGAATTGTTCACGCTTTTTCGGGAAGTGGAACTGCCCGATGCGCCGGTTCTCGAGTTTCAAGTACTTGATGAGCGCGGCATCGTCATCGGCGGCTCCGGCGGTCTGGGCGCGGACAAAAGCCGCTCTTCCTACTTTGCGCGGGCCGTGCGGGGAAGATCGTATATCGCCGCGCCCCACATTCCTCCTTCCACGGGCCGGCAGGCGCTGCGTCTGGCCGAGCCCGTGCTCCGCGGGGGCGTTCCCTGCGGCGCGCTCGTGCTGACCATCGACCTGACAAAAATTGTGGACAAATGGCAACAGCGCGCGGCCGAGACGCAGCAGTCCGTGTTTCTGATGGACGCCGTCGGCAGAATTCTTATACATTCAAATATGGTGCGTATAGGTGCGAGCGCGGAGTCTTTTCCCCTTCTCCCGAATCCGCGGGAAGAAGAGAGCGGCGCCAGGGAATTCGCCGGACGCGGCTCGACCGGCCTGCTCAGTTTCATCTCCATGAGCGGCACGGGAACGGACTGGACAATGGTTGTCGAAGGCAATGAGGACGCTCTGCTCGCAGGCGCCGCGCCGTTGCGCGCCCTGGAAGGCCTGCTCTGGATCTCGGCGCTGCTTTTCGCCCTGCTGCCCTGCCGCGTTGTGGTTTCCGCATCCGCCCGCTTCGGAAATCTGTCCGAACGCAAGCGGCACGCCCTGCTGCTCGGCGCTGTGGAGGACGGCGTTATCGGTCTGGATACGGATGGGGCGATCATCTCCATGAACCCCGCGGCGGAGCGCACGGCGCACGCCGAAGCCGGACAGCTCGAAGGCCGGCCCATCCATGAAGTTTTCCGTTTTGTCGACGCCGGCGGCGGCGATGCGGACGGGGAGAATTGTCCTTTGGGCCGGCATGTGGCGCGGGCCGAAAGGGGGCATTTTCACGGGCGGCTTTTACGCCGGGCCGACGGCAGTACTTTTGTGGGCGATATGACGCTTGTTCCCCTGCGCGAAAAGGGCGCGCCGGCGGCTTTTCTGCTTCTTGTCCGCGACGTGACGGAAACGCGGGATCTGGAGGAGCGGATGCGCGCCGTGTATCAGGCAACGGACAAAGTTTTCATGGAATGGGGCGAAGATCTGCGGCCTATGGACTGCACCGAGGAATGCGCGCGCTTTTTCGGCGCGGACGACAAACGCGAACTGCTCAGCGCGTTTCTTTACCGCTATGCCCCCGCCCGCCTGCCCGACGGCTCGGCCGACGGGGAAACGCTCCCCGCGTTCGTCAAACAGGCGTTCACCGGGGGCCTCAGGCGTTTCACCCGGACACTCCGCACCCGCGACGGTCTCCCCCTGCCCTGCGAAATAACGCTGATGCCGTTGTCCAAAGGCGGGCGGCCGGCCGTTCTCGCGCACATGCGCGGCCTTGCCCCGGAATGCGGAGAATACGGAAACCTTCCGCGGCTTCTGCAAAACGTGCTGGATGCCCTGCCCCTGCCCGCGGGTCTGGAAACGAACGGACGCTGGCGCCTTGCCGGCGCGGCATTGCGACGTGCGCTGGGCGCGCGGCCGGATAGCCCCGTTCCGTTCCCCCGGCCGAAAAACAGCCTCGATTCCGCCGGAGGGGCGACACGCCGGATCGGCCTGACCCGCGCCGACGGAACGCGGGGCGAGTTCCTCTGCGCCTGCGGTCCGCTGCATTGGGCGGGAGAGCAGGGGACTCTTGTGGTTCTTGCCGATATCAGCGACTGCAAACGCGTCGAACAGGAGCTCATTGCCGCGCGCGACGCGGCGGAAGCCTCGGCCAAGGCCAGAGGGGATTTTCTCGCCGTTATGAGCCATGAGGTGCGTTCTCCCTTAAACGGCATTATGGGGCTGCTTCAGCTTGCCGTGCTGGAGGAAGAGAACGCCGATGTCAGAGGCTATCTGGATACCGCCTTGGCCTTGAGCCACAGCCTGTTGCAGATTTTGAGCGAAATTCTTGATTTTTCAAAAATGGAATCCGATTGCCCGGTTCTGGCCGACGAATCCTTTTCGCCGGAAAACATCCTGCACACCACGCTCGCCTCTTTCCAGAGCACGGCGGCCGAAAAAAACATCGAACTGTCGTGCGGCCGGGACCCCGCGCTGCCCGAACAACTGCGCGGCGACGCCGGGCGCATCCATCAGCTGTTGTTCAACCTGGTGGGCAATGCCGTCAAATATACCCCGGAAGGCAGGATCGACGTCAACGTGCTCCGTCTGCCGCCGCACGGCGAAAACGGCATCCGCGTGCTCTTCGTGGTGGCGGACAGCGGACTGGGCGTGCCGCCCGACGAACTGCGCCGCATTTTTCATCCCTTTTCACGGGGCGAGGCCGGCTATGTGCGTCGGCAGACCGGGGTGGGGCTCGGCCTGTCCATAGTCCGCAGGCTGGTGCAGCTTATGGGGGGAAGCCTGTGCCTGTTCAGCGGGGAGGGGGAGGGCACCGAGGCGCATCTTATCCTGCCTCTGGCTCCGGCCTCCGAGGAAAAGCCCGCGGCGCCGGGCGTGTGCCTTGCCGAGGAGTCCGCCGTGCGGAGAGACGAGGACGGCCGCGTCCGGCAGGCGGAGGCGGCGCGCGTGCTGGTGGTGGATGACGACAGGGTCAACCGCATGGCCGTCAAGCTGATGCTCGGCACGCTCGGCCTGCCGGCGGACGAAGCGGAAGGCGGCGCCCGCGCCCTGCGCATGCTGGAGGAGCGCGATTACGCCCTGGTACTGCTGGACATCCAGATGCCCGACATGGACGGTTTTGAAACGCTGCGCCGCATACGCGCCTCGGCGCGCACGGCTTCCCTGCCCGTGGCCGCGCTGACCGCCCTGGCCATGCGGGGCGACCGGGAGCGGGTACTGGAAGCCGGCTTCGACGACTATCTGCCCAAGCCCATTCTGCTCGAAAAACTCGACGAACTGCGGCGCCGCCTGCTCCCGAAACAATCGTAGGCGAACGGCGCCCGCGTCCTGATGTCCGACAGTATTTATTCCGCGGTTTTTGCCGTGAACAGCGCCAGCAACATCGCGCCCGCCTGGGCGACGTTGAGGGAGTCGAACGCGCGCCGCATGGGTATGTGGAGCAGGGTGTCGCAGTGCCCGGCCACGCCGTGCCGTATGCCTTTTTCCTCGTTGCCGAGCACCAGCAGGGCGGGTGTCAAAAGTTCGGCGCGGAAGGCATCCACGCTGCCCGGCGCGGCGGAAGCCCCGTAAATCGTAAATCCCTCTTCACGCGCTTTTTCCAGGGCCCGCGAAAGATTGTTCACTCTGCTTACGGGCAGATGCAGCAACGCCCCGGCCGAAGCGCGCATGGCGCCCGGCCCCAGCCAGGCCCCGCCCCGGCGCGGCACGACAATGCCCGCGCCCCCCATGGCATGGAGGCTGCGGGCCAGCGTGCCCAGGTTGCCGGTATCCTGCACCTGATCGAGAACCAGAATCAGGGGCAGGGGAGCGGAGCGCGCCTGCGCGAGCAACTCGCCGAAATCCACGCCCGGCCTGGCCAGAAGGCGCGCGACCACTCCCTGGTGCCCGCGGGGGCACAAGGCGCGCAGGGCCGCTTCATCCACCAGGGAAAAGCGCACTGACGCGGAACGGCACAGATCTAGCATGCGGATGCTTTCAGGAGTGCGCATGCCCTTTCTGATGAGCAGCATGTCCACTTCGGCGGGATTGCGTTCCAGAAGTTCAAGCACGGGCTTTACGCCCGGGAGAATGAGGTCGGAAGGCGCGTCCTGCGGAAATGCGCGTGGGGAGTCTGTGTTGCGCATTGTCATACCGGGCTGTTTTTTATATACTCTGAAGGTTCTTGCATAGCCCATCCCGGACGGGGCCGCAAGGACGCCGCACAGGCATAGGCGAAATTTACTTTCGCCGTTAAACGCCGGAGCGGGCGTTCCAAAAGGAATCTGCGTTAGACGCTGTGGGGAGATTGTTCATGCTGATTGACGGTATTTCGCGCCTTGCGCGCAGCGGCGCGCTGCTCTGCTGCCTGGCGTGCGCGCTCTTTGCCGCCGGCTGCGGCACGCGTTCGGCAACCACGGGGGAACTCGGCGATGTTGCCGCGCGGGACGATCTTGACTACGTGCCGGCGGACGACGGCATTCCTCTTTCTTCGGTCGAACTCGCGGCCCTCAACTCCACGGGCGAGCTGGATCAGAACCTCTCCCGCGAAGCGATGGACGACATCACCATTCAGTACAAATACTTCCTGCACAAGGCCCGCCCGACCTTCGAGCGTTTTGTGCGCCGGGCCGAACTCTATCTGCCCTATGCGAAACAGGTGTTCCGTGAGCGTGGCCTGCCCGAGGAACTGGCCTACCTGGCCATGATCGAAAGCGGCTACAACCCCATTGTCGTATCCCGCGCCGGCGCGGCCGGCACCTGGCAGTTCATGCCCTTTACCGGGCAGAAGTACGGTCTGGCTCAGGACTGGTGGATGGATGAACGCCACGATCCCTATAAAGCCACCTATGCCGCCGCCGACTATCTGGCGAAGCTGCACGGGGATTTCAAGGACTGGCGTCTGGCCGTCGCCGCCTACAACGCCGGGGAAGGCAAGATAGGACGCGCGCTGGAAGGCACCGGCGCCAAGGAGTTTTTTGAACTCACCCGTCTCAACCACAAGCTGGACGAAAAAGCGCAGCTCAAGGACGAAACCAAACAATACGTGCCGCGTTTTCTCGCGGTCTGCAAGCTGATGCGCAACCTGGACAAACTGGGCTTTGTGCCGCCCGATCCGGCCGCCGCCCGCAAGGTGGTCAAACTGGAAGCCAAGCCCGGCACCGATCTGGTGGCCGTGGCGCGTGCGGCGGACATGGACTGGGCGGAGTTTTCGGCGCAGAATCCGGCCTTCAAACGCCATGTCAGCCCCATCGACCGCAGTTGTTCCGTCTACGTTCCCGAACACGCCGGTGAAAAAGCCGCTCTTTGCCTGGCCGATCCGTCCATGCGTTCGTCCGGCGGCTGGAAAACCTACACCGCCTCCAGGGGCGACACCTGGCAGCGCATCAGCGCGGCGCAGGGCGTGCCCGTGGGCGTGCTCAAAAAAGTCAACGACGGCAAGGCGCTCAAAGCCGGCGCCACCCTGCGCATTCCCGGCGGCGGCCCCAGCCCGGCCGCCGTGCAGATCGCCCAGGCCACGCCGGCTTCGGTGAAAAAGAAGCAGGACGACACGCCTCCGGTCTCCTTGGTCGGCAAAACCCGGAACGCTTCGGTCGCGGTCGCGGAAAGGACCGAGGCCAAAAAGCCCGCCCCGGCGGTTTCTTCCTCCAACAGTAATAAAGACAGCGTGCATGTGGTCAAACCCGGCGAAACCGTCTATGCCATCTCCCGCATCTACGGCACGGACGTCGACAGCCTGTTGCGCGCCAACAAGATCGCCTCCGCGAAAGATCTGCAGGTAGGGCAGCGCCTGCGCGTGGCCGGCGCATCCTCCATAGCGGCCGACGTCTCCACGCCCAAGGCAGCGCCCAGGGCGGAAAAAACCACCCTGGTCGCGGACGCCGGCGGTAAAGGCAAAACCTACCGCGTGCAGCAGGGCGACACCATGTGGTCCATCGCCCGTAAGCACAATGTGGCGCCGCAGAACCTCATGCGGCTGAACAACATGGGCGCTTCCGACACGCTCAGGCCGGGCGACACGGTGAAGATCGAAGCCCGCTGAGCACAGTCCCCGGAAATTTCACGCCCCGCCGGCATGGTTTCGCCGACGGGGCGTGTTTTTTTGTCAAAATATCAATCTGATATCATTTAACATTTTCTAAATTGAAAAATTTTCGGAAAAAACGCTTGACCCGGAGCCCGACTTGAGTCACAAGTCTCAGGCGCTTGGGCGACCCCGGCACACGGCATCGAAAAAGATGCGAAAAAGTGCTTGACCGGAACAGCCGCCTGAGGCATAGTTTACCTCCGCGCTGACGAAGACTGCTCTGGGTCGAAAAGCTCTGCTTCCAAACTCCCAAGCATAGGTTCGAGTCGCCGCCGCAGGCGACAAGGCGCCGGAAGAAATTTCGGCAAGCGTGGAATGTTTGAACTCTCGGGTGCGAGCCCGAAGCGGCGGCCGAGTGCTGCCGGAGCGAGCCGGAACTTGTTTCCGGGGAAGCGAATGGTTCTTTGACAAGTGAATAGCGAGTCGGGAAGAGAATGAGTTTTAAGCTCGCGTTAAAGCGAGACAGATATTGAACTGGAGAGTTTGATTCTGGCTCAGATTGAACGCTGGCGGCGTGCCTAACACATGCAAGTCGA
>JAVBNZ010000033.1:0-17318 GCA_031551145.1 Desulfovibrionaceae bacterium
CAATGGGATATACAATCCTCCGTCCGGCGCGTCAAGCGCGGAATCTTTCCGCGCCGTAAATCAACGGCCCCCGCAAGCGGGCTTGCAGGAAAAAATCTTTATGTATTCCGCTTTTACACGGGTGTCAGCGTATTGACGCCCGCGCCGGCATGCATATACTGTGTTGCGAACGAGCCGGAGGACCTATGGATCTGAAAAGCAACGGCATCATCGGCCAAAGCGCGTCCTTGGCCGATGTGTTCCGGGTGCTGCTCAAGGTTGCGCCTACCGACAGCACTGTCCTTGTCACCGGAGAATCCGGCACCGGCAAGGAATTGCTCGTGCGCGCCCTGCACAACAACAGCACGCGTGCGTCCAAGCCTTTTGTGCCCATCAACTGCGGCGCCATCCCGAAGGAATTGCTGGAATCCGAACTTTTCGGCCACGAAAAGGGCGCCTTCACCCACGCCATACGCTCGCGCCCCGGCCGTTTTGAAATGGCCGACGGCGGCACCATCTTCCTGGACGAAATCGGGGAAATGGATCTGAGCCTCCAGGTAAAAATCCTCCGCGTGCTTCAGGAAAAGGAGATCGAGCGGGTCGGCGGCCTCGGCGTGAAAAAGGTGGACGTGCGCATTGTGGCGGCGACCAACCGTGACCTGGAGCAGGAAGTCAGCCTGGGGCGTTTTCGCGAAGATCTGTATTACCGCCTCAACGTCATCCCCCTGCACCTGCCGCCCCTGCGCGAACGCAGCGAGGATGTGCTGCTGCTGGCCGAACATTTTCTGGTGCAGTTCTGCAAACGCAAAGGCCGGCCGGGCCTGGGCATGGGCAAGGATGTGCGCAAAATCTTGAGCGCCTACGCCTGGCCCGGCAATGTCCGCGAGTTGGAAAACTTCATGGAGCGCCTCAGCATCCTGGTGGACGGCGAAGAAGTGCTGCCCGCGGATCTGCCGGCCAAAATCCTCGAGGCCGTGGGCGATATCGCCGCCCTGCCGGAACCCGCGCCGCCCAGGCCCGCTGTCTGCGCTCCACAGGGTTTTGCGTGGCCCACGCTGGCGGATCTGGAGCAATACCGCATGGGCCTGAAGGAGTTTCTGGACACGGTGGAAGACCGTTTGATCGAGGAAGCGCTCGTCCGTTCCGACGGTGTGAAGAACCAGGCCGCCGAACTGTTGGGCATCAAACGCACGACGCTGATCGAAAAGCTCAAGAAAAAACCTGGATAACCACTTAATAGGCGCGTTTTTTGCATTAAATCTCCCATACGTGAACATTTTCTCCCTTTCCGGCGCTGTCCGGATTCTCTGTGCGGCACTGGCGGTGCTGCTGTGCGCGACTACCGGCTCCCCGGCCGCCTCGCGGCAGCAGACGCTTGCGCCCCAGGGGGCGCCGCGCTCTTCCGCGCCGAGCCTCCCGCAAACCACCTTCCCGCCTTCGCCGATCCCCGAAGCCCACGCTGCCGCTCCCGAAAGCGCCGCGCCCGAGCACAACGCCCGTATCAGCCCTCAGGGCATACGCGCCGCCATAAATAAGGACGGCCCCCAGGCCTGGCCCCAGAACCAATGGCTTTCCACCGTTCCCGCGCAACCGGCCCCGCCGGCCGTATCCGGCGGAGGACAGGCGAAGGCTCCGGCACAGCCCGTTCCCGCGCCGAACGCCGCCCCGCAGGCACAAATTCCGTCACCGTCCGCGCCTTTCCAAGCGCCGGGGCCGGGCGCGGGTTCGCTTCCGCCGCCCTCTCCGCCGGGCACAAAAAGCTCACTCCCTCCCCTGCCCGCCCACCTGCTCTCCCCGGCCGGAACGAAATTGCCGCTCCTGCCGGCGAATGAGGCAACGCCGTCCGCTCAAACCCCGCCCCCGGCGTCACAACAGGCGGCAGACCCGATTCAGGCGCGTCAGGCCGCTCCTCCGCCGCCCGCCGCGCCCGTGGAAAAAACACCCCTGCCCCCGTTGCCGCCCCTTCCGCAGCCGGCAACGCCGAGCGCACAGAACGCCCCGCCGCGGCCGGCGGGCAACGCGACCGCTCCGACCTCCGGGCGGGAGGTCACGGGCCGGATCAAGGGCGCGCCCCCCTCGGCCAACGCCACGGCGGCTTCGGAAACCCCGGCTCCGCCCGTGGTGTATGTGGACGAAAAGGGCAATCCCGTGCCCAAGCCGGCGGATCCCGCCGAACTGATGGCCCAGGCCGAAACGGCCATGTCGCGCAAGGAGTACAAAGCCGCGCTTGACGCTCTTGAACAGTTGAAAAAACTCCCCATTCCGCGCGATCAGTTGGAGAAGGCGCTCTACCTGATCAGCGACGCGACATGGGAGCTGTATAAAGACAAGGGCCTCGAAGGGTATGAGGCCATCATAAGCACGACCAGCGAAGCCCTGAACGTCAACCCGCGTTCGGGCAACGCGCCGGCCGCCCTGCTGCGCCTGGGCGAGGCAAATCTGCTCGTCGGCAATCTGCGCGAAGCCGAGGCGTATTTCCGCGCCCGCCGCTCGGCCCATCCTCCGGGGCCGGACGTGCCCGTCAGCTTCCTCAAACTGGGCCTGGCGCTTGAAAAAGCCAAGCTGTACGACAGGGCTGCGGCGATCTTTCGCGATATCGTCCAGAACTTCCAGGAAAGCCCTGCCGTCAGGTCGGCCTCCGTGCGCCTGGGCGTGGTCCTGGACAAGCTTGGGGAGAAAAAGGAAGCTGCCATCGTTGTCGACTTTGTGGAAAAACGCTGGCCCCGATATTACCTGGAAGATCCCTCCTTTCTGCTCACCCAGGCCGATCTTGCGCTCTGGGCCGGCAAACTTCAGGAAGCGCTCCAGCAATACTGGCTCTATTACAACCTGGAACCGACCAAACCCGGCAACGACAAGGTTCTTCAGGCCATCGGCGACATCTATCTGCGCCAGGGCCGCACGGAACCGGCGCTGGAGGTTTTTCGGGAGATCATCCGCGCCTACCCGGAAACCGAGGGCGCGAATTACGCCCTGCTGCGCCTTGCGGAAAAGAGTGTCCACGACGATCCGGCGGTGACGAAAGAGGAAATGGCCGCGGTTTTCGCAAATCCCGGCACGCCCCCGCCCCAGGCGGCCTATGCGCAATTGATGAAGAAAGTTCCCAACGAGCCCGTCGGCATTCTTTCGTATCTCAAGCTCGCGCTTTGGCAGTTGTGGAGCAAACAGTACACGGACGCCATACGCTCGGCCGCCGACTATATCGACCTGCACCCCGAGGAACCCGGCGCGACCAGGGCGCGGCAGATCATCCTCGAGGCCTTTGACGCCGAGGCGGCCCAGGATATGCGCGAGGAAAACTATGGCCGCATCCTCATTCTCTGGAACGGCTTTCCCCTGATCCGCGAAAAACACACCCCCTTGAGCGACGACCTGCGCATGGCCCTGGCCAAGGGGCACCTCGAACGCGGCGAGGACGCCGCCGCCATGGAGTTGCTCTCCTACTTCCTGACCACGCCCAAAAACGCCAAATACGGCGACTACGCCTTCACCTTCTATTTCAACAAATATCTTGCTGCCGAAGACTGGAACGCTCTCCTCGAACTCGGCAAAACCGTGGCCGCCTGGGACTTTCCGCCCAAGATGCGCGGCGAGCTCGATTACGCCATGGCCCTTTCCGCCGAAAATCTCGGCATGAGCGGCAGAGCCCTGGCCCTGTGGCAGAAGCTCGCGCCCAGGAACGACATCCCCCTGTACGAAAAGGCCTACGCCACCTATTTCCTCGCCAAGGACGCCGAGCGCCGCAAGGACATCAAGGACGCCTACGCCTACAGCAAGGCCACCCTCGACCTGTTCACCCGGCTCGAGAACGAAGGCTGGAAGGGCAACGACCCCGAACGCGTCAAAGAGGTCATCGCCTCGCTCATGGACATCTGCGAGGTCAGCAACCGCATTCCCGAAGCCCTGGAATGGCTGGAGCGACACAACGCATACGTGCCCGAAGGTTCGCCGGAATTCGCCGGCCTGCGCTTCCGCGAAGCCCGCCTGTACCGCAAGCTGGGCGACAACGCCAAATCCCGCGCCCTGCTCGAACAGATCGTGCGGGCCGAGCCGGATTCCCCCTTCGGCAAGGCGGCCGAAGCCGAGCTGCGCACTTTCGAAGTCTCCCGCGACCTGGACAGGTTCGCGCCGGGAAAATAGGTTCGGCCATTGCGCCCCACGTCCCGCTGTGGCACAACGCACCGATGCGGACACACGTTTTTCCCATCCCCGCTCCTCACCCTTAGGCGCCATGCATCTCCTGCTGCTCAAACTTTCTCTGACGCCGCTGTTCATCAGCGCGGCCACGCTGATCGGCCGGCGCTGGGGGCCGGTTATCGGCGGCTGGTTCACGGGCCTGCCGCTCACTTCGGGCCCCATTTCCCTTTTTCTGGCCCTGGAGCAGGGGCGGGATTTCGCTGCCGACGCCGCGCGGAGCAGCCTGCTCGGCCTCGTCCCTCTGGCGGCGTTCTGCACCGGCTACAGCCTGGGCGCAAAAGGGAAAAATCCGTTGCGCGCCACCCTGATTGCCCTGGCGGCCTATTTCACGGCCTTGGGCTGCCTTTCGCCGGCGAATCTTTCCCTGCTCCCCGCCATGATCGCCGGGCTGCTCGCCCTGTGGATCGCGCTGAAGCTGATAGGCTCCCCCAGGCCCGATCCCGTGAACCGCGCGCCGGAGCGCCGCGATCTGCCCCTGCGTGTGGGCACCTCTCTGGCTCTTGTGCTGGGCATTACCGGTCTGGCCTCCCTCCTCGGTCCCAAATGGAGCGGCATGCTCGCGCTCTTTCCCGCCTTCACCTGGCTGCTGGCGCTGTTCGCCCAGACATACGCGGGTTCTACGGCCGCGCGGCAGTTGATGCACGGGGTTGTTGCCTCCTCCTTCGGCTCCATTGTCTTTTTTTCCCTGATCGCATTCGCCGTGCGGAGCGAAATATCCCTGACGGCGCTTTATCTCTGCGCTCTGGGCCTCACGCTCGTCGTGAACGGCCTTGTGCTGACCGCGCTTGTTCACGAGCAGCGCAGGCGTTAAGGTGTGATCCAGGACATGCTCGCACTCCAGGAATTTTCGTTATCTGCCGCGAAGGATGAGCTTTTTATGGAGGGAGTGTACTCTTATCGTACTCGACCGGAATAAAAAACTTTCATCCGACAAAGGCAGGAACGAAAAGACCGGAGTGTGAACAGGCCCTGAAGGAGCACACACATGAACATCCTCTTTTCGCCGACCAATATCGGCAATCTGGCCCTGGCCAACCGCATCGTCATTCCTCCCATGTGCCAGTATTCCGCCGAGGACGGCAAAGCAACGGACTGGCACTTCATCCATTACGGACATTTCTCCCTTTCCGGCGCGGGCCTGATGATCGTCGAGGCCACGGCCGTGGAGCCGCAGGGCCGCATTACCTACGGCGATCTCGGCCTGTGGTCGGATGCATGCGAAAGCGCCCTGGCCCGCGCGCTCAAGGCCGCGCGCGCCTATTCCTCCATGCCCGTGGGCATTCAGCTTGCCCATGCCGGGCGCAAAGCCTCGACCGAGGTTCCCTGGAAGGGCGGCGCGCACATCCCGCCGGATAAAGAGCACGGCTGGCGCACGGAAGCGCCTTCGGCCATCGGCTGGAACGAGGACGACGTAACGCCGCTGGCCCTGGACGAAACGGGCCTGGCCCGCGTTCGCTCCGCTTTCGCGGCGGCGGCCGCGCGGGCCGTGCGTCTGGGTTTTGATCTCATCGAAGTGCACGGGGCGCACGGCTATCTGCTGCATCAGTTTCTTTCGCCCCTTTCCAACGCCCGCCTCGACGCGTACGGCGGCCCGCTTGAAAACCGGCTGCGCTTCCCCCTGGAAGTGTTCGAGGCCGTGCGCGCCGTTGTTCCCAAGGAAATACCCGTAACCATGCGCATTTCCGCGCAGGACTGGATAGAAGGCGGCTGGAGCGTGGAAGAAAGCGTTGTGCTGGGCCTGGAACTCAAGCGCCGGGGCTGCGCCTGCATCCACGTGTCCAGCGGCGGGCTCGCGCCGCAGCAGCGGATTGACCTGGGGCCGAGCTACCAATGCGCCTGCGCGGCCCGCATCAGACAGACCGTGGGCCTGCCCGTGATCGCCGTGGGCCTGATCACCGATCCCCTCCAGGCCGAAACCCTGCTGGTAACCGGCTGCGCGGACATGATCGCCGTGGGCCGGGGCATGCTGTACAATCCGCGCTGGCCCTGGCACGCGGCCGCCGCACTGCGCGGCAAGGCGGCCGCGCCGCCCCAGTATTACCGCAGCCTGCCCCACGGCGTAAAAGATATCTTTTTATAGCATGTCGGGGGAGGGGCGCTTTTGAAAAAGCGCCCCTCCCCCGAACCCCTACCCCGCAAAACTTTTCAACGGCGTAGACACGTTGTGCGTGAATAACACGCCCGGCGCATCAAAAGAGTTCGGGAGCCGCATGCGGAGAGAGGAGCGTACCATGGATCTGATCATCAGAAACGCAAAGTTGCGCGATGCCGCCGGCAGGCGCGACATAGGCGTGGCCGGCGGACGCATCGCGCGCATCGCCCCGCGCATCAAGGAGCGCGCCACGGAGGAAATCGACGCCGGCGGCAGGCTGGTGACGCCTCCCTTCTGCGATCCCCATCTGCATCTTGACGCAGTGCTCAGCGCGGGCGATCCCCGCTGGAACGCGTCCGGCACTCTGTTGGAAGGCATAGCCGTCTGGGGCGAGCGCAAACGGCATCTGACCAAAGCCGCTCTGGTGAAAAACGCCCGCGAGGCCGTGCTGTGGGAATTCGCGCACGGCGTGCAGCACATCCGCACCCACGCCGATACCACCGACCCCGGGCTCCTCACGCTCGAAGCCCTGCTGGAAGTCAAAGACGCGATGCGCGAACTGGTGGACATCCAAATCGTGGCCTTCCCCCAGGACGGCGTGTTCACCGACCCTTCCGGCAAGGCCAAGGAACTTCTTGAACGCGCCATGGACATGGGCGCGGACGTGGTCGGCGGCATCCCGCACAACGAACTCACGCGCGAGGACGGCGTGCGGGCCGTGGAATACGCCTTTGAACTGGCCGAAAAGCACGGTGCCCTCATCGACATCCACTGCGACGAAACCAGCGACGAGCAGTCCCGCTTTGTCGAGGTGATTCTCAAATGCGCCCTGGAACGGGGCACGGGGGCCAAGGCCACGGCCAGCCACACCACGGCCATGCACAACTACAACAACGACTACGCCCTCAAGCTCATCGGCATTGCGGCGCGCGCGGGCGTCAACTTCATCACGAACCCCTTCGACAATGCCGTGCTGCAGAACCGCACCGACGGCTATCCCCGCCGGCGCGGACACACCAGAGTGGACGAATTGGACGCGGCCGGGGTCAACGTGTCCATCGGGCACGATTCGATCATGGATCCCTGGTATCCGATGGGCAGCGGCTCCATGCTCCAGGCCGCGAACCTGCTCATGCACACGGCCCATATGAGCGGACGCGGACAGATTCCCCGCCTTTTCAACATGATCAGCTCCAACTCGGCCCGCACCCTGCAGATCGAGGAACGCTACGGCATCGAGGAAGGCAAGCCCGCCGACCTGCTCGTTCTCGACGCCGAAGACGAGTTCGAGGCCATACGCCTCATGCCCGTCTGCCTCTACGTCATACGGCGCGGCACGATCGCCCTCACCGGGAGGCCGGCCGAACGCCGCCTCGCCCATGCCGGCTTCGAGCGGAATATTGATTTCAAGCTTGGGAAGAAGTGAAGCGCCGTTCCGGCAGCGTGAAAGCCGGGATCGCGCAGCCGCCCGAAGAGCAGCTGCCGCCTGCATCAACAAAAAGAAGCGACGCAAAAGGCCGCCCCGAGAGGAGCGGCCTTTTGCAAAGCATATAAAAAACCAAGCTTACTTGATTTCGACAACAGCGCCCGCTTCGGTGAGCTGCTTCTTGGCGTCTTCGGCTTCGTCCTTGGACACGCCTTCCTTGATGGTGGAAGGGGTGGTGTCGACCTTGTCCTTGGCTTCCTTGAGGCCGAGGCTGGTCAGGGCGCGCACGACCTTGATGACGCCGATCTTGTTCGCGCCGGTTTCCTTGAGGATGACGTCGAACTCGGTCTTTTCTTCTTCTTCGACGACGGCGGCGGCCGGGGCGGCCATCATGACGGCGGCGGCCGGGGCGGCGGCGGAAACGCCGAACTTTTCTTCAAGTTCCTTGATGAATTCGGAAAGTTCCAGCACGGTCATGCCGGCGATGAATTCAACAACCTGTTCTTTGGTTACAGCCATGGTTTTGCTCCTTCCAGGACAATCTTTGGTTCGAGTTGGGGACTTTTGCGCCGACTAGGCGGCGGAGGCCTTTTTTTCCTCAAGCGCTTTCAGCACATTGAGCAGGCCGCGCGGAATATTCGCCAAAAGCGAGACAAAGCCGGTGGGCACGGCGTTCATGGTGCCGAGAACCTGGGCAAGCAGCACCTCGCGGCTCGGGAGCCTGGCGAGGTCTTCCACCTGAGAGGCGGAAAGAGCCTTGCCCTGCAGGCTTCCATGCCGCACGGCGAAAATCTTGCTGGTCTTGGCGAACTCACTGACCGCCTTGGCCACCGAAACCGGGTCGTCAAACCCCAGGGCAACGGCGCAGTTCTCCTTGAACTTGTCCTTGATGGAGTCGTGCGCGCTGTCGGTGAAAGCAATACGCGCCAGGGTGTTTTTCACGACAAGATATTTGCCGCCCGCTTCACGCAGTTTCCCCCTGAGACGCGTCAGCTCTTCCACCGACATACCCTTGAAGTCCGTCACCACCGCGATCGAAGCGGAAACGGCCTCGGCGCGTATCTCTTCGATAAGGGTGGACTTTTCTGACCTGTTCACGTGATTCTCCTCACGTTTCGGGTTGCCGGATGGAAAGCCGAGCCAAAGATTGTGTCTGGGCGGGAAATTAAGGTTTTTGACCACCCGCCGTCTTCGACTCGAATTTCTTCTCTACCTCTGCCGATATATGACTCCCGTTACCGGGATAATCATCGTAAGACCCTACGCGTTAGGCTTCGAGGAACTTCTTGATGTCCGTTACGTCGATTTTGAAACCCGGCCCCATGGTCGTGGAAACGGCCATGGCCTTCATGTACGCGCCCTTGGCGGCCGAGGGTTTTAAACGGTTGACCGCGTCGAGCAGGGCTTTCAGGTTGCCGAGTATCTTTTCCGAACCGAAGGAGACCTTGCCGAGCGGCGCGTGCAGCACGCCCGCCTTGTCGACCTTGAAGTCCACGCGGCCGGCCTTGAGTTCCTTGACCGCGGTGGCCACGTCAAAGGTCACGGTGCCGGTTTTGGCGTTGGGCATGAGCCCGCGCGGGCCGAGCACGCGCCCGATCTGGCCGACAAGGGCCATGACGTCGGGCGTGGCAACAGCGGCGTCGAACTCCATCCAGCCTTCTTTGACCTTGGCGACGAGATCCTCGGCTCCGACCACGTCCGCGCCGGCGCCCAGGGCTTCGCCCTGCTTCTCGCCCTTGCAGAACACGGCCACGCGCACGGTCTTGCCCAGGCCGTGCGGCAGGCTGACGGCGCCGCGCACCATCTGGTCGGAATATTTGGGATCCACGCCGAGACAGACGGCCACGTCCACTGTTTCATCAAACTTGGCGAACGACGCGGCAAGCGATTTTGCAACCGCGTCCTCTATGCTGAAGCGCTGCTGCAGGTCTGTTCCCTGCAGCGCGCCGCGGAATTTTTTCCCGTGCTTGGGCATTGCATGATCCTTCTCAAAGTATCTCCTGCCGGGAACGCATGTGCCATGCGCGCGGCAGTGCGGTTGATAAACGCTATTTCACCTCTATGCCCATGCTGCGGGCCGTGCCCATCACGGACTTTACGGCGGCCTCAAGGCTCGCGGCGTTGAGATCCGGAAGCTTGAGCTTCGCGATTTCCTCCACCTGGCTCATGCTCACGTTGCCCACCTTGTTGCGGTTGGGCTCGCCGGAGCCCTTTTCCAGCTTGGCGGCCTTCATAAGCAGCACGGCGGCCGGCGGGGTCTTGGTGATAAAGGTGAAGGAGCGGTCGGCATATACGGTGATGACCACGGGAATGATCATCCCTTTCTGATCCTGGGTGCGGGCGTTGAACTCCTTGCAGAAGCCCATGATGTTGAGCCCGTGCTGCCCCAGCGCCGGCCCGACGGGAGGCGAGGGATTGGCCGCCCCGGCCGGGATTTGCAGCTTTACTTTGGCTACTTCTTTCTTGGCCATTTCATTGTCCTTTTATTACTTGAAGCACAAAAACTTGTGCGGAAAGTAATCAAGCATTTCAGAATATTCAGACGCTCAACCCTTGGAAACCTGAACAAAATCCAATTCCACCGGGGTCTGGCGTCCGAAAATGGAAACGGAAACCCGCAGTTTGCCCTTGTCGTAATTCACATCTTCCACAATGCCATTGAAGCCGCCGAAGGGGCCGTCCACCACCCGCACCTCGTCTCCACGCTCGAAATTGAACTTGGGACGGGGTTGTTCCTGACGGGTTTCCATCAGCGTGAGTATGCGTTCGGCTTCGGCGTTGCTCATGGGCGCGGGCCGGTTTTTGCCGCCCACAAAGCCCGTGACCTTGGGAATGGACTGCACAAGATGCCAGGAATAATCCGTCATGACCATGCGCAGCATCACGTAACCGGGGTAGAACTTGCGCGTTGTGGTGCGCTTTTCCCCCCCTTTGCCGAGCTCTATCACTCTTTCGGTGGGCACCACCACTTCTTCGATAAGTCCCTGATCCTGCGCGGTGCGCATCATTTCCCGTATGGTCTGCTCCACGCGCTGTTCAAAGCCCGAATACGTGTGGACTATGTACCAGCGGGCCTTGCCGGCCGAGGGGATGTCCTGAGGTATATCGTTCATGGCAACCGTCTAGGAAAGAATGAGCTGTACCAGTTTTGAAAGGCCGAGATCGACAAGGCCGAGCAGCAGCGCCATCACCGTCACAAACCCCAGCACCACGAAGGTGGCGGAGCGGGTTTCCTTGAGCGTGGGCCAGCTTACCTTGCGCAACTCGTTGCGCGAATCTTCCACATAGGTCATGAAACGGGAAAATTGGGCGGTTATGCCTTCTTTTCCTTCATCCGACGCCGCGCTCTGCTTCTTGGCCATGGGGGTACCCGAACTGTTTTGCGAAAAAAAGCGTCGTGCCGCAACCGGTATCGTTGCGCCGAAAACATCGTTTTCGACTTGGCTCAAGCCGTCCGCAACGGCGCGCCGATCTCTCGGCCGGCGTGGAACCCGTTTCACATCCGATTGTGAGGCGGGAATCCCAAAAGCGACGACGCTGAATAAAAAAACATTGGCAGGGCAGGAGGGATTCGAACCCCCAACTTGCGGTTTTGGAGACCGCCGCTCTAACCGTTGGAGCTACTGCCCTGTGCCGAATGGACGCGTTTTTCGGCGCCCGCGCCCCGCGTGGGGCGCGGGCGGGCCCGACTAACGCGTTTCGCGATGCACGGTGTGCTTTTTGTCCCAGGGACAATACTTTTTCAGTTCAAGCCGCCCGGTCGTATTCTTCTTGTTTTTCACAGAAGCGTAGTTCCGGCGCTTGCACTCCGTGCAGGCAAGCAAAATGTTGACACGCATGGATTACTCCAGAATTTCGCTCACCACGCCGGAGCCGACCGTGCGGCCGCCTTCGCGGATGGCGAAGCGCAGCCCCTGCTCCATGGCAATGGGGGCGATAAGTTCGACGATGAACTGCGAGTTGTCGCCGGGCATAACCATTTCCACGCCTTCAGGCAGGGCGATGACGCCCGTGACGTCGGTGGTGCGGAAATAGAACTGCGGACGATAGCCGGTGAAGAACGGAGTGTGGCGGCCGCCCTCTTCCTTGGAGAGCACGTACACTTCGGACTTGAACTTCTTGTGCGGGGTGATGGACTTGGGCGCCGCGAGCACCTGGCCGCGTTCGACTTCGTCTCGCTTCACGCCGCGCAGCAGCGCGCCGATGTTGTCGCCGGCCTGGCCCTGGTCGAGCAGCTTGCGGAACATTTCCACGCCGGTGCAGGTGGTTTTGGTGGTGGGCTTGATGCCCACGATTTCCACTTCGTCGCCCACCTTGAGAATGCCGCGTTCGCAACGGCCGGTCACCACGGTGCCGCGGCCGGAGATGGAGAACACGTCTTCAATGGGCATGAGGAAGGGCTTGTCGATGTCGCGTTTGGGCTCGGGGATGAAATTGTCGCAGGCGTCGAGCAGGTCGAGAATGCATTTGGCGGCCGGATCGTCCGGGCTGTCGCATTCCAGGGCCTTCAGGGCGGAACCGCGGACAACGGGCACGTCGTCGCCGGGGAAGTCGTAGGCGGAGAGCAGCTCGCGCACTTCCATTTCCACCAGTTCAAGCAGTTCCTCGTCATCCACCTGGTCGCACTTGTTCAGGAAGACCACCAGATAGGGCACGCCCACCTGACGGGCAAGCAGGATGTGCTCGCGGGTCTGGGGCATGGGGCCGTCGGTGGCGGCCACGACGATGATGGCGCCGTCCATCTGGGCCGCGCCGGTGATCATGTTCTTGATGTAGTCGGCGTGGCCGGGGCAGTCCACATGGGCGTAGTGGCGCTTGGCACTTTCGTATTCCACGTGGGCCGTGGCGATGGTGATGCCGCGCTCTTTTTCTTCGGGGGCTTTGTCGATGTCGTCGTAGGAGACGTACTTGCCCTGGCCCTTCATGCCGGCGATCTTGGTGATGGCGGCGGTAAGGGTGGTCTTGCCGTGGTCAATGTGACCGATGGTGCCGATGTTGACGTGCGGCTTTGTGCGCTGAAATTTTTCCTTGCCCATGATGATCTCCCTGAGGATTTTTTGGTGCTGTCGTCTGTATTACGGTGTATGCGTAAACTGTCCCGGCCCGCGCGCGCCATGGCGGCGCGGAAAGCGGCGGCTGCGGTGGGAGGAGGACGGCAGGGAATTGGAGCGGGAAACGGGACTCGAACCCGCAACCCTCAGCTTGGAAGGCTGATGCTCTAGCCATTGAGCTATTCCCGCATAACGCCGTAGTGCTCCGACAGGCAGCCTGTCTCCTACAGCGGGGCCGTTTCCGGAAAGTTCCGGAAAGTCGCGCCCCAAATCTTTTCGCGCGCGGCGCGAAAAATGCGCGGAGTGGTGGAGGGGGGTGGATTTGAACCACCGAAGTCGTACGACGACAGATTTACAGTCTGTTCCCTTTGGCCGCTCGGGAACCCCTCCACAAAACCATAGCGCGGAAAAAATCCACGCCCGGCAAGGCCAAGCTTTGCCGGACGCATTACCTAGCCTTTTCCTGCGCCGCATGTCAAGGGCCGGCACAAAAAATTCTCCGGCGGCCGGCTTCCGGCCCGTCCCATATTTCCTTGCCGTACGGCCCGGAGTGCGCTAATTTTGCGGCGTATTCCCCGAAAAATCACAAACGCGCGCCGCGCCGGAATCACCCGAGGAGCCGAGCCATGCCCTCCCCCCCGTTTTCCCGCGTTTTTTCGGACCGAATCCGGCCCGGCCTCATCCTTGCCTGCCTGCTTCTTCTCCTGCCCTGCGCCGCTGCAAGCCGTGCCGAGGAGCGCGTGTACAACGGCAGCGATCCCTCCCTGCTGCGCGACATGGGCGGATTGGGCGCTTCCTTTGCGCCTTCGGCCCCCTTTCTCGACAAGCCGGGAAACAAACTTTCCTTCACGGGAGGAACCATGACAGGCGCGATTTTGGGCGGCTACAGTTCCGCGGTCGGCGTGGCCATACGCGACAACGTCGTCTCCGTTCTCGGCGGCCGGGTGGAAGGGCAGGTTATCGGCGGGGCAAGCCTGGCGGGCGACGCTTTGTCCAACACGGTCTCCTTTTGCGGCGCCGAGACAAAACTGAACATCCTCGGCGGAATCAGCGGCGGCAACGGCAGGGCTGAATCCAACAGGGTCTTCTTTACCGGCGGCAGGGCGGGGCGCGATGTTATGGGCGGCTACAACGTCGGGCGCGGCGCGGCTTCTGCCAACAGCATCGCCGTTTCCGGCGGCGAAATCGCGGGCGATGTCTACAGCGGCTGGAGCGGAAAGGGCGATGCGTTCCTGAACAGCGTCTCCATCACCGGCGGCCGGGTGCGGGGAGTTGTGTGGGGCGGATTCAGCAGCGACAACGGCAACGCCTTCAACAACAGCGTCAGCGTCTCCGGCGGCAGGGTGGACGGAAACATCATCGGCGGGCTGAGCTACAACGGCAATGCCGTCGACAACAGCATCACCCTCTCCGGCAATCCCGATCTGAGCGGGGCCGTTCTCTACGGCGGTTTCGACGCCGATTTTACCACGGAAAACGACATATTGACCGGCAACACGCTGAAAATCCACGGCTTCCAAGGCACGGTGTCCGGCGCGCGCAATTTCCGGATCTACGATTTCCGGCTGCCGGACGAGTTCGACCCCACCCGCCCCCTGCTCTCCGTCGCCGCCATACCCGTGAATCTGACCGGCGCACGCATCGGCTTCTCCGGCACACTGCCGGAGAATGCTCCGCGCCTGAAGCCCGGCCGCATCTTCATCCTGATCGACACGGTCACGGGCACACCGGCCAAACTGAACGCGGGTACGCTCACTCAGGGCAGACTGCGCTGCGACGTTGCGCTCAGCGTGAAAGACGGCGCGCTCCAGGCCGTTGTTACGGGCGTGTGGGCCAAGCAGTAGGCGCAAAAAAAGCGCTCCGGGCGGTTCGGAGCGTTGCGCTTTCCGGAGCCGGCGACAGAAATTGAACCCGCAACCTGCTGATTACAAATCCGTTTTGAGGGTGTTTCGTGGCCTGCCCTTGTCACATATTGTCAAATAATTTAAGTATCTTATGCTGTCACCTGTAGTCATGCCTTGTCAGGATTTGTCAGCTTTTTTTATGCTGAGTGGAGCAAAATTGGAGCAAAAAAACCGGCCGATTTTTAGTCAGCCGGTTGATTTTCAGGATCGACAGTTGAAAAATCTTGCGCGAAAAACAGGTTTTCGTCAAGCCGGTGTACGGTTGATACCCGAAAGAAAGTCTTCCTTTTTCATCCTTTCGGCCAGTACGCGCAAGGCAAGAGCCTTGACCTTGGCCGAAGCCTGAGCCGAGGTTGCACCGTAGGCCAGACAGCCCGGCAAAGCGGCAATTTCGGCTATCCACCGGCCATCGGTTTCTTGCCCAATTTCCACAGTGAAGCCCATGCTAATCACAGAATCCATTCACCACGTTCCGCAATGGCTTTGTGCATAGCATCCGGCGCAAGGTCGGGACTTTCTCCGGGCCATGTAACCGCGCCGTAAGCAATGTACGCCTGGGCAAAAAGGCTTTCATCGGCCAAGGGAGCAAAGACTCCCGCATCCGGCGAATGAATGAGACGGGACATATCCACAGTGCCGGCGGTGCCGTCGTGAAAACGAACCTTGAGCCGGGAGGCCGGGAGGATTTCCAGGGCCGTGACGCTCCAGGGGGAACAGGCGTGAATGCCGAACCCGGCGACGTCCGCCGCTATTCCAGCGGCGCTATGGATTGAGGTGTTTGGTTGCTGCTGCATTGCTTCCATGCCTCCATGAGTTCCTTGCGGTGCAGGGCCGCCCATTCCAAAACCAGTGCCAGGGCGCGGCGGGGAAGGTCGCCCTCAAGGACTTCCAGCGTGGTAATATTGATGAGCACTTCGCTGCTGCCGTACAGAGCATGAAAATGCGGCGGGTTGTGGTCGCGCCGGTACATGCGCACCAGGATTCCGTAGAAAAAGCAAATGGTCGGCATGCCTGCACCTTATTGCTGATACTACCCGGCGTCGTATAAAATCGTCAAGGCAAGCCCTGTAGCGCGATCCTAATTTCTGACCTAAACGATCATTATTCCTGACGCGCTGTCGCCCTGCCATCGCGCGACCGTTGCTCTCTCCAGGCGGCAAGACGGATCAATGAACCAGAGCCGTTTTGCCGTTTATGCCGTGCAGCGACTAGAAGTCTTCGGGGTCGTAGGTTTTGGAGAAGCGCCGGCAGGCGTCGGCCAGGTATTTCGGCTGATTGAGTTCGCTTTGCAGCCGCTCCGGCGCGCCGGTGAGGTGGTCGGCATAGTGGCGGCCGCAGGTGGAATCCAGAAAGTCTCTGATCTGGGTATCCGGCCACCTTGCCGCTTCGCTGATTGCATAGACTGCGGTAATGACCTGTTCAAACGCGATTTCCCAAGCCTTCTCGGCGTAGGCTTCATTGCCGCCCGCGAGATACGCCGTGCCGTAAAAGCCGGCACCTTCATTGTTCGTCATCAGTCTGAATTGCATGCGAGCCATCTGTTTTTCCTCCGCTTTTTGTCGTTTGCGACAGCTGTCACTTCGCTCTCGTCGCGGAGAATTGCAAGCATTATTTTTAACATATCGTAAAATATTTTTATTGACCGTCAGGGGCAAAAAGGCCATGCTTTTGCGCGGAGGAGTCCCCCATGAAGCCGTCCACAACTCCCTTTGCCCTGGCGCTCAAGGAGGCCGGTCTGCGGCCCCTGGATTACTGCCGGGCCGTAACCAAACTGACCGGGCTGCCGTATTCGCCGGTTATGACCAGCCGCTGGATCAGCGGCGTGCATGAGGCCCCGCCCCCGGCCGTGGCCCTGGCCGTCCTGCTCGGCGGGCTGGATGAAGATGATCGTAGGGCGCTCATCGCCGCGCCGCCGAGGAAAAAATATACAAGAAAAAATACAGGAGAAGAGCTATGAGAGAGGTTACAAAGTGGTGTGGAGCGGTGTTCCTTTTCTGTGGTATTGTATGCATATGGTACTTTTATGGTGGGCATGAAGCCGCATTAGGCTCTGGACCAAACAAATTTGATGCTATTGGCGTTTTATTTTCCGGTTTGGCCTTTGCCGGAATGCTGGTTACGCTTTTACTTCAACGGCAAGAGCTCATCGACAACAGAAATGAATTCAAACGGACGGCTGATGCTAACGAGCGCATGGCAGCAAACGGCTTAAAGCAAATACAGGTGCAATGGCTATTGGAGAAAAAGAAACAAATTCTGAAAATAATGGAAGCAAGAGAGGCTGAGTTTGCCGCATTTGACGATGAAGAACATGCAGAGATGATAAAAAATCTTTACCTAAGCGAGCTTGAGAAGATCGACCAAGAATACACGCGCATTACCTCATAAACTGCCGGCTCCTCCAAAAAATAGGAGAAGCCGGCCAACATTCACCAATTCCTAATCAACACCTCCCCGGCCGGCACATTCTTGCCCTTGCTGCACGTATATTTCGTCCGCACGGCCTCTATCTCGAAGCCCTTGAACACCTCCCGCACGCCGGGCGTATCGTTGAGGCTCAGGATAAACCTCCCCCGGATGCCGGCGAGCTGCCCGGCCAGGGCCGCGAAATCCTCCCGGCTGAAGATGCCCTCGCCGTAATAGGTCTCGCAGTCCCAATAGGGCGGGTC
>JAVBNZ010000059.1:0-7749 GCA_031551145.1 Desulfovibrionaceae bacterium
AAGCCGCGCCAATGGTAGCGCAATCCTTCGCCGGCTTTGCGGCGGAAAATGGTGAAGGCGTTCTTGCCCCGCCGGCGCAGCCACAAATTGCCCTTGCCGGCCGTGCAGCCCAATATGACCTGCATGCCGTCCACCCCGCAGGCGTCGGTTTCGGCAACAACCACGATTTCTTCGTCTTCCGCCCTGTTTTGAGCAAAGCGCTCCATAAAATCCAGGGCGATACGCACGCCCACGGCCAGACCGGGGCAACTGTGTCCGTGAAAGCGCACGGCCTCCCGCCACAAGCGTTCACGTTCGGCGGCGTTCATATCGCATCTCCTTGTCGTATTCTCATTAATAACGATACTGCTTCAACCCGCCCAGTGCAAGGCCAGGGCCGCCACCACAAGGTAGCGCCCCAGTTTGGCGATGCACACCAGTATCAAAAAGGAGCGGAAGGGTTCGCGCAGAATGCCCGCGACCAGGGTGAGGGGATCGCCGATGACCGGCGCCCAGCTTGCGAGCAGCGACCAGCGCCCGTATCTGCGGTACCAGGCCTCGGCCTTTGCGATGTCGCGCTCTTTGACGGGAAACCAGCGCCTGCCCCGAAAGCGTTCGCACCAGCGCCCCAAGAGCCAGTTGACGCTCGAACCCAGCACGTTCCCGGCCGTGGCAACGGCGATGAGCAGCCACACGGGCTGTGCGCCTTTCACCAGCAGGCCCGCCAGCACCAGTTCGGATTGGGCCGGCAATAACGTGGCCGCGATGAAGGCGGCTGAGAACAGGCTCAGGCATTCGATCATGAGCTGCCGGGAAAACTACGGCCACGTGCGGGCGGCATGCAGCACGCGAAGCACGGTTACTCCCTCGGCGTCCTCTTTATAAACCACGATATAGTTTTCCCGGACGACCATTTCCCGCGTCCCATCCACACGGCCCGGCCTGCACATACGCGGCTGTCTTCTCAACCCGGCGACTCTGTGCTCAATTTCGTTTTTCAAGGCCATGGCCGCAACGGGGTTGTCGACGGCAATGTATACGGCGATGGAAATCAAATCATCCTGCGCCATATCCTCCCATTGCAAATCAGCCATTATGCCCTCTCGCGGCGGCGGCACGGTTGATGGCGTCTTCCACATTCGCCATCACCGTTTCATGCGAATGCCTGGGGCTGTTGGAGGCCAACGCTTCAAGCACCTTTTCCCGGAACCAGAGGTCATATTCCTCTTCATTCATAACAAGTCCCGGCGGCAGACGCTTTTCCGAGATGATGCGGGCCAGAAGCATTCGCACGGCATCCGACAAATTGAGGCCGTATGAAGCTAAAATCGCCGAGGCATCCGCCTTCATCGCGGGATCAACCCGCACGCTGAAAAGTTCGTTTTTTACCTGCTGACTCATGGAAACCTCCGGCTGCCGAAAGGCAAGACATCAAATGATGCACACAATATATGCACATCATTTGATGTTTTGTCAACTTTCGCCTCTCTACCGAGCGCATTAACATGGTGCAACCATTGCACTCTCGCCGCATGGTGGCGTATTACGAAAGCGGCGAAAAGGCGATTCCCAAATACGTGGCGTTGGCGTGCGTGGGCGCTGGCATGGAGATGCAGGCGTAGATAAAATCACAACACCGTCGCGCGCAACGCGCCTATCCATCAAAAAATCAGGGGGGAAGGAAACGACACGTTTCCTTCCCCCCTGTAGTTGTTCAGATTATCCGTTCCGCCCTATTGCGCCGGAGCGATGGGGGCGGGGCAGTCGGAGGGAGCGCCGCGCCGCAGGGTTTTGGCGAGGGGTTCCCACTCGGCGCGTCCGCTGAAGATCTCTTCACCGGAGGCGGCCAGGGCGAGGGGCAGCACTTCGTCGATGTGGTCGACGAAGACGATCGTAAGGTCTTTGAGGATTTCCTCGGGCACTTCTTTCAGGTCTTTTTCGTTGTCCCTGGGCATGATCACGGTGGTGATCAGGCTGCGCCGGGCGGCGAGGAGCTTTTCGCGCAGGCCGCCTATGGGCAACACCCGGCCGCGCAGGGTGATTTCCCCGGTCATGGAAACGTCGTGGCGCACGGGAATGCCGAGCAGGGCCGAGACGATGGAGGTGGCCATGGTGATGCCGGCCGAGGGGCCGTCCTTGGGGGTTGCGCCCGCCGGGATGTGGACGTGGACGTCGACATCCTGGTGGAAGTCGGGTTTGAGGCCGAAGCAGTCGGAGCGCGAGCGCACGTAGGAAAAGGCCGCCTGGGCGGATTCCTTCATCACGTCGCCGAGTTGGCCGGTGGTGACGACCTTGCCCTTGCCGGGCATAAGCGCGGTTTCGACCATCAGAATGTCGCCGCCGGTCTGGGTGTAGGCCAGGCCGGTGCAGACCCCGACCTGGGGCGCTTTTTCACGCTCGTCGTAGCGGTATTTTTTCACGCCGAGCATGCCGCCCAGCTTTTGCCGGCCCACCTGGACGCATTTTTCCAGATCGTTCTCCTCCACCAGAGCTATGGCGGCCTTGCGGCAGAGGGCGGCGATTTCCCGTTCCAGGTTGCGCACGCCGGCTTCCCGCGTGTAGTAGCGGATAACGTCGAGCAGCGCGTTTTCGGAGATTTTGAGGTTTTCCGGCTTCAACCCGTGCATGGAAACCTGCTTGGGAATGAGAAAATCCTCGCCGATGCGCATTTTTTCGGTCTCAAGGTAGCTGGAGAGTTCGATGATCTCCATGCGGTCCTTGAGCGGCGGCGGGATGGTGTGCAGGGAGTTGGCCGTGGTGATGAAAAAAACCTTCGAGAGATCGTAGTCCAGATCGAGATAGTGATCCATGAAGGCCGAATTCTGCTCGGGATCAAGCACTTCGAGCAGGGCGGCGGAAGGGTCGCCCCGGAAGTCCGCGCTCATCTTGTCCACTTCGTCAAGGCAGAAGAGGGGGTTGTTGAACTTGGCCCGGCGCAGGGACTGGATGATCTTGCCCGGCAGCGCGCCCACGTAGGTGCGGCGGTGGCCGCGTATTTCGGCTTCGTCGCGCACGCCGCCCAGGGAAAGGCGCACGTATTCGCGCCCCGTGGCCCTGGCCACGGATTTGGCGAGCGAGGTCTTGCCCACGCCCGGAGGGCCGACAAAGCAGAGTATGGGCCCGCGCAGGCCGTCGGAAAGTTTTTGCACGGCCAGGAATTCCAGGATGCGCTCCTTGGGCTTTTCCAGGCCGTAGTGATCGTTGTCGAGGATTTCACGGGCTTTCTGGATGTCGATCTCGACTTCCTTCAGCACGTTCCAGGGCAGGTCGAGAATCCAGTCCACATAATTGCGCACCACGGTATACTCCGCCGAGGAAGGCGGCATGGAGCGCAGTTTTTTCACTTCGCGCAGGGCCCGCTCGCGGGCCTCTTCGGACATGTTTTTTTCTTTGATGCGGGCCTCTATCTCGGCAAGCTCGGCCTGGGGGTCGTCCTCGCGGCCCATTTCCTTGTTGATGGCCTTCATCTGCTCGTTGAGATAGTACTCGCGCTGGTTGCGCTCCATCTGGTTCTTGACGCGGCCCTTGATGCGCTTTTCCAGCCCGGCCACCATCATTTCGCTTTGCAGCAGCTCGTACACCTTTTCCAGACGCTGCGCCTGGTCGAGGATTTCAAGCACGTCCTGCTTTTTTTGATACTCCAGCTTGATGTGGGGCATCACGGCATCGGCCAGCTGGCCGGGCTCCTGCAGGGCGGTGATGGCGAGCAGGTTTTCCTGGGTGAGCTTTTTGTTGGCCTTGGCGTATTCTTCCAGGGATTCGGCCGTGGCCCGCATAAGGGCTTCGCGCTCGGCCGGCGGAGCCGCCGGTTCGCGCAGGGTGCGGGCGATAACCCTGGGATAGGGGCCGGTGCCGAAGGGTTCGCGCGCTTCCACGCCCTCCCATTCGGCGCGGTACAGGCCTTCAAAGAGCACTTTTATGGTGCCGTCGGGCAGGCGCAGCACCTGGAGGATGCGGCTGACCACGCCCACGGAATAGAGATCGCGCGGATTGGGTTTTTCCATGTCCGCTTCGCGCTGGGTGACGAGGAAAATCTGCTTGCCGTATTCCGCCAGCCCGGCTTCGATGGCCTTGATGGACGCCTCGCGCCCCACAAACAGGGGCATGATGGCGTGCGGAAACATGACCACTTCCCGCAGAGACATAAGAGGCAGCTCGTTGGTGTTGCGGCCGAGGCGTATGGTTATTTCGGGAGCCATGTGCAGTCCTTGGGGCAATCCCGCCCTTTTATGAGGCCGCCCGGTCTTCGTTGTCGAAGAGATACACGGGTTCGCGCTCGTTTTCGATGACGGCCCTGTTGATCAGGCAGTCCTTGACCCCTTTGCGGGAGGGAAGTTCGTACATGATGTTGAGCATCACCGCTTCCAGCACGTTGCGCAGGCCGCGCGCGCCGGTTTTGCGCTCCAGCGCCCTGGCGGCCACGCTCTTCAACGCGTTTGATGTAAAGCGCAGGGTGACGTTGTCAAGGGCGAAAAGCTTCTGATACTGCTTGACCAGCGCGTTTTTCGGCTCGGTGAGGATACGCACCAGATCGGCCTCGTCCAGTTCGTCCACATGGGTGATGACCGGAATACGGCCCACAAATTCGGGGATGAGCCCGAAGCGGACGAGATCCGCCGGGTGCACCAGAGAAAGCAGCTTGGCCGGCGACATGTCCTTTCTGCTGCGCACCTGCGCGCCGAAGCCCATGGAGCCGCCGCGCACGCGGGATTCCACGATCTTGTCCAGGCCGATGAAGGCGCCGCCCACGATGAACAGAATGTTGTTCGTGTTCATGCGGATGAATTCCTGCTGCGGATGCTTGCGCCCGCCCTTGGGCGGAATGTTGGCTTCCGTGCCTTCGATGATCTTCAGCAGGGCCTGCTGCACGCCTTCGCCCGACACGTCGCGGGTGATGGAGGGGCCGTCGCTCTTGCGGGAGATTTTGTCGATTTCGTCAATGTAGATAATGCCCTTGCAGGCGGCGTCCAGATCGTAGTCCGCGTTCTGGAGCAGTTGCACCAGAATGTTTTCCACGTCCTCGCCCACATAGCCGGCCTCGGTAAGCGTGGTGGCGTCGGCGATGGCAAAGGGCACGTTGAGGATGCGGGCCAGGGTTTTCGCCAGCAGGGTCTTGCCGCTGCCCGAGGGGCCGACGAGGAGGATGTTGCTTTTTTCCAGTTCCACGTCGTCGCCCGGGGTGTCGGCGTAAAAGACCCGCTTGTAATGGTTGTGCACGGCCACGGCGAGGTTTTTCTTGGCCTCGTGCTGGCCGATGACGTATTCGTCAAGCCGCTCTTTGATCTCCACGGGCGTGAGCAGCCGGCCGGAGGGCTGCGCGCCGCTCCCCTTCTGCCGATCGAAGATCTTCATGCACTCCGAGGCGCAGCTGTCGCAGATGTTGGCGTTGTCGTGCGCCACAAGCTGGCGCACTTCAAACTCGTTTCTGCCGCAGAAAGAGCAGGCCAGGCCGCTCTCCTTCCGCTCTTCGCCCGGACGGGCGGGGGTGTGTTCTTTCTTTTTCCCGTTCTTGACGCCCCTGGTTTTGTCGGCGTCGTCTTTTCCGTTCCTGCTCATATATTCTCCGATGCGGCCCGCATTCGGGCGGGCCGATTCCTGCGCCGCGTCAGCGGGCTTTTTTCTGCGCGGGCAGGTCGCTGCGCGAGACGAGAATACGGTCGATAATGCCGTATTCCTTCGCCTCTTCCGCGGTCATGAAGCGATCGCGCTCCGTGTCCGCGGCCACGCGTTCCAGTTCCTGCCCGGTGTGGAAGGACATGATTTCGTTCAGGCGCTGCCGCAAACGCAACACTTCGCGGGCATGAATGTCGATGTCCGTGGCCTGGCCTGAAAAGCCTCCCGAAGGCTGGTGGATCATTATTTGACTGTTGGGCAATGCAAAACGCATGCCTTTTTCGCCGGCGGCGAGAAGCAGGGCTCCCATGCTGGCCGCGCGGCCTATGCACATGGTGGACACCGGCGCGCTGATGTAGCGGATGGTGTCGTAAATCGCCAGTCCGGCCGACACGGAGCCGCCGGGACTGTTGATGTAGAGGTGGATTTCCTTGTCCGGTTCCTGGGATTCGAGAAACAGGAGCTGGGCGCAGACGAGCGACGCCACGTGATCGTCCACCGCCGTGCCGAGCAGGACGATTCTGTCCTTGAGCAGGCGGGAATAGATATCGTAAGCGCGTTCACCGCGCCCTGTCTGTTCTATGACTATGGGTACTGCCGGCATATATATGTTCCTCCGCGCCGCTGCGGGATTTTTTAAGCGCTCTGTTCCTTTGCGGCGGAAACGGTTTTCAGTTCCTTCAGGGCTTCCACTTCCTTGATCGCCGCCTTGGCGTACATGGCCTCCATGCCCTTGTCGGCCAGCAGGCGGTCGCGCAGATTGAAGATCATGCCACTCTTAACATAAGCATCTTTCAGGGCGTGGAAATCCTCTCCCGAGCGCAGGGCCGACCGGTAGAGGTAGGTATCGACCTCCTGATCCTGCACTTCCAGCTTTTCCCGCCCGGCCACGCGCAGCAGAAAAACCTGCGCGCGGGTGATGTTTTCGGCTTCGGGCAGCACCTGGGCGCGCAGTTCCTCATAGGTCTTGCCCAGGGAGGCGATGTTCTTGCCCTGGCGCTCCAGCCGGCCCTGCATGTCGGCCAGCAGATTTTTGACGCTCAAATCCACCATGCTTTCCGGCAGGGGGAAGTCCACCATTTTGAGCAGGCCGTCGAGCATCTTTTTCTGGGCGGCCGCGCGGTGCAGGCCGTCGCGGCTGTTGCGGTAGGACTGCTCGATATTTTCGCGCAGCTTGTCCACGCCTTCCACGCCCATGGATTTGGCCAGATCGTCGTTGAGTTCCGGCAGGCGGCGTTCCTTCACGGAATGCACGGTCACCTTCATGCGCAGGGTTTTGCCGGCCAGTTCGGTGTTGATGAAGTCGGCCGGGAAGCTCACGTCGCCCTCCCCTTCTCCGCCGAAGGGAATGGTTTTCACCAGTTCCTCAAAGCCTTCCAGGGCCTGCTTTTCGCCGAGCGTAAGCTCGAAGTTCTGGGCCTTGATGCCTTCAACGGGCTCGCCGTTCTCGAAGGCCTCGAAACTGACCACGGCCACCTGGCCGTCCTTGGGCGGCTCCTTGCCTTCCACGGGGTGGAGGGTGGATTTGTCGCGGCGTATGCGGTCGATCACTTCCTGCACTTCGGAAGGCTCGACCACGGTCTTTTCCAGTTCGACCTCCAGGCCCTCGTACTTCGGCAGCTCGAAATCGGGCAGCACTTCAAAGGAGAAGGAATAGGAGAGCGCCTCGCCCCGCGTGAGGTCGCCGCCTTCCAGTTCTATGCCGGAAACCGGCGTAAAGCCCCCTTCCTGCATCACTTCGTTGATGTGAACGTTGATCAGATCCTGTTTGGCTTCCCGATATATCTGCTCCTGAAACCGCTTTTCCACCAGCGTGGCGGGCACCTTGCCCTTGCGGTAGCCGTCGAGCTGCACGGAGGTGCGGTACATGGCCACGGCAGCGGCAATGGCCGCGTCCACCTCGGCGGCGTCCAGGGTGACGTTGATCTTCTTTTTGATCGGAGAAAGATCCTCTATGACATATTCCATAATCGGGAAGCTCCTTGATTCATGCAATAATGTGGTGCGAAAGGGGAGATTCGAACTCCCACGCCGAAGGCGCCGGCTCCTAAGGCCGGTGCGTCTACCAGTTCCGCCACTCTCGCGTGAGAATGTATCCCGTAAGGATAACACACAGACGCCCGCAAGGCAAATCGGCGCACCCGGTCTTCGCGCCCC
>JAVBNZ010000083.1:0-29871 GCA_031551145.1 Desulfovibrionaceae bacterium
GCTTCGGCGCGCTGCGTGCGCAGGTTCTCAATATCCATGCGGCCCAGGCCGCGCTCGTGCGCAAGGCGGATGTGCCCGACCTGGCGCGGAAGCATTTTACGCCCGTACCATTCATACGAGGCCACGGCGGTGGCGTCCGCCGCCACGGGATCGGCGGACGCGATGACCTCGCCCGGCGTGATGATCTTGCCGGGGCCGCCGGGGCCGCCGGTGGTAAGCACGCGGGTGGCGTCGATCACGGCCAGATGCGGCTTGAGGCGCTGGTTGAGATCGACAAGGCTGACGTCGAGGCTGTAGCGGCTGTGCATGACCTTGCGCTCAAGGATAAGGCCCATCTGCCCCTTCATGGACAGGCTGACGCCGGCCGAGCCGTGCGACTTGGCCACGGGCACGGCGATGATCACGTCGGCTTCAAGCACGTCGCGCATGAAGGCGTTGGTGCGCATTTCCACGGCCTCGGGCAGGGCGGCTTCCATATAGAAGGAGCTGTCCATCAGATGATGGCAGATGCCCGCTTCCACGCCGTTGCAGGCGGCGCGGATGCCGGAGAGTTCAAGCGCCTGCTCGGGATCCTGGAGGGAGTGGTCGAGTACGCGGATTTTGCCGGCTCCGGCTTCCCTGCACATGGCAAGCACTTCGCGCACCACCAGGGGATGGGTGTTGGAGGCCAGATCGGGCGTACGGGCAAAGCTCATGTTGGGTTTGATGACCACTTTCTGACCGGGTTTGACGAAGCGTTCCATGCCGCCGAGCATTTTGACGGCCGCGCGGGCGGCCCGGGCGGGATCGCCCTTGGCCACGGCCACGTCGGGATAGGCGGTTTCGGCGGCGAAAGCGCCGGAAAGGCCGGGCAGCCCGATGCCGGAGCCGAGCAGCAATGCGCCGGAAAGCCGGAGAAATTCGCGTCTGCGCATAAAAAAGCTCCTTGCCCGTCAGGGCGTTTATTTTTGAAACCGTTGCTTTCCGGCGGGCTTTCGCCCGGCCTGCGCCTGTTTTGCGGCCGGGGCGCGCGCAGAACCCGGCGGAGCGGTCTTTCCTTCAAAAACATTGCGCTCCGCATGCGTTACGGGCTGTTTCCACATAAGACATAGCGCTGTTGATAACGCTTGTAAATAGTGCGGCCGGCCTGTACAAGGCAGGCGTACGGCGCGATTCGGCGCCGTAGAAATTTTTTTCTTTCCGGTGACTTTCCCGTTCGCGATCTTATTCTAACCGACATATCGAAAAAAACGCGCAGCAGTCCCGACAGGGCGAACGAGGACCCGTGCCTTCCCATTACCCCAAAGCCGATTCCCGCACCATTTGGGGCCTTATCTGGCCCCAGACGCTGATGATGCTGCTCCAGTTCGGCATCGCCTTTGTCTGCGTCTGGGCGGCCGGACGCATCAATCCGCTGGTGCAGGCCTCGTTCGGCCTGATCGCGCAGTGCGTCATGTTCCTTCAGGTGCTGGCCATATCCATGGGCAGCGGCGCGGTGGCGGCGGTGAGCCAGTCGCTGGGCGCGGGCAGAGCGGCGCGCGCGCGGCGTTATGTGCTGATGGTGAGCCTGGGGAGCCTCTTGCTGGGCATTGCGGTGGCCCTGCTCGGCTATATTTTCCGCGAGCCTTTTTTCAACGCGCTCAAGGCTCCGGAACAGACACGCGCCATCCTGGACGAATATTGGCTGGTTACGCTGCTCGGCATGCCCTTCACCTATGTGTGGGCCGTGACCTCGAGCGTTTTCAGGGCCGTACGGCACGTACTGCCGCCGCTGTGGGTGAGCCTGCTGGTGTTCATCGTCACCGCCGTCGGCTCCGCGGGTTTCGGGCTCGGCCGCTTCGGCCTGCCGGACTACGGCTACATGGGCATAGCCTGGGCGAACTTCGCGGCCACGGGCGTGGGCGCGCTGTGCAACGTGCTTATTCTGCGGCGCCTGGGCTATCTGCGCCGACGCGACACTCCGCCCCGGCGTTGGGTGCGTTGCGGCGCGCCCTATCTCATCCGGGTGGCCTGGCCGGCGGGCCTGTCGTTCTTCTTGTGGCAGCTCGGCTATCTGGTGATCTTCGCCATCACGGCCACCCTGCCTTCGGGCAATGTCGCGGCCATGGCCGGGATGACGGCCGGCATGCGGGTGGAGTCCCTTCTCTTCATGCCCGCCTTTGCCTTCAACATGACGGTTTCGGTGCTGGTGGGCAACAGCCTGGGCGCGGGAGACAAGGCCGAGGCCCGGCGTCTGGCCCGCCGGCTCTGCATCAGCGGCTGCCTGTTCATTTGCTGCATCGCGGCGGTTATGTGGCCCTTCATGCCGCAGCTGGCGGCCCTGCTTTCGGATTCCGCCGCCGTGCAGGAGCAGACGCGCTCCTACCTCTTCTACAATCTGCTGGCCGCGCCGTTCACGGCCGGCGGCATGATCCTCGGCGGGGCCATGATGGGAGCCGGGGCCACCCGCTACAATCTTATGGTGTTCGCCGGCGGGTTCTGGCTGCTGCGCCTGCCGCTGGCCTGGTTTTTCGGACTTGTGCTCTGGAAGGATGCTTCAGGAATTTTCCTGTCCATGCTGGTTTCGCAGGCCGCGCAGTGCTGCATCATGATCTGGGTGATGGCGCGGCTTGACTGGACGCGCTTCAGCATGGCGCACCGTTAACTCGTCTTCGGACTTGTCCATAAATATGTGGAGCGCGAGGCAAAGACGAGGAAAAACCGTTTTTTGCGGAGAGAGTGTACTCTTCTGGTACTCGACCGGAGCAAAAAACGGATTTGACGAAGTATTTGGCCGCGAAACGCTTATTTATGGATAAGTCCTAAAACTGAGGTGGATGCTATGGAACAGGGATACTCTCCCGTCGATCTCTCCCTGCGCGGCGAATACGAACGCCTTTGGGCGCTTACGCCCAGCCGCTCCATCGACTACAGTCTGGTCAACCTCTGGGGCTGGGCCGTGCATTTTGGCCTCGGACTGCGTTTTTCCGGCAATTTGTGCTGGATACGCCAGGAATATCCCGAACCCCGCCTCTGGGCGCCGCTGGGCGACTGGGAGGCCGCGGACTGGCAAACCCTGCCCGAATGCGCGGCCGGGCTGGAGATGATCCGCGTGCCGCAGCGGCTTGCCGATCTGCTGGCCGACCGCCTGCCCGATCGGGTGGAGGCCATTGAGGATCGGGGACAGTGGGAATACCTGTACGACACGGAAGACATGGCCACGCTGCCGGGCAACCGCTTCCACCGCAAGCGCAATCACGTCAACGCCTACATCAAGGCGTACGGCGATGCGGATTACCGCCTGTTGGGGCCGGAAGTCATCGAGGACGTGCTGACCCTGGAAGAGGAATGGTGCCGCTGGCACGAGTGCGCGGGCTCGCCGGCCCTGGCGGCCGAAAATCTGGCCATCAACCGCGTGCTGGCGCACTGGGAGGAGTTCGCCTCCCTGCCGGGCGGAGCGCTGTACGTGGAGGATCAGATCGTGGCCTTTGCCGTGGGCGAGGCGCTGGACGAAGACACCCTGGGCGTGCATTTTGAAAAGGGCCGGCACGGCTACCGGGGCGTGTACCAGATGGTCAACGCCTCCTTCGCGCGCGCGCACGGCGCGGGCAAACGGTTTATCAACCGTGCGCAGGATCTGGACGAGGAAGGCCTGCGCCAGGCCAAACAGAGCTACCTGCCGGTTGATTTCCTGCGCAAATACACGGTGCGCATAGCGCCGGCATAAACGTCAAACATCTCCCTCAGGCATTGCTCCCTGCGTGCCTGAACTCTCGTCTCGACATCCTCCATGAAGATCCGCGGGGCGTTCTCCACGGCCTCGTTGATTTCTTTGGGCGTAACGCGGCCTTCGGCTTCGCAATCCTCGATCTCCAACGCGGCCACGTGCGTTTTTCTCCTGTTAAGGGCGATAAAAGAGCTGGAGTCAGATTTTTTGGCTGAAATACTTTTTGCCCTGCGCGCTTCCGCCGCGTGCCGAAAAGAACACGCTCTTCATGCAAAGCGTGCCTGCCTCGACCGGCAACGGTTCCGCAGCCTACCATGCTTTGCGGAGCCGTTTTCTCGGCCGTTTCCTTGACATGGCCGTTTACGGAGAGTACGCTGGAGAGTAAACCGAGTTTTCCTCTGCCTAATTTTTTATCAGCCGCTTCAACGAAGGAGGCAGGAATGAGTCTGAACAGGCGCGACTTTGTGAAACTCTGCACAGGAACAGTCGCGGGCTTCGGGGTGTCACAGATGTTCCACCCGGCCATACGCGACGCCCTGGCCGCCACAACAACCGGGGAGCGTCCGCCCGTGATCTGGCTTCAGGGCCAGGGGTGTACCGGCTGCTCCGTGAGCATTCTCAACACGACCCACCCGCTTATCGCGGATGTGCTGCTCAAGGTGATCAGCCTGGAGTTCCACCCCACCGTTATGGGCGGGGAAGGCGAAATCGCCGTGGAAAACATCTTCAACGTCGCGAAGAACAACAAAGGCAAATTCTTCATCGTCGTCGAAGGCTCCATCCCCACCGCCGCGGACGGCAAATACTGCATCGTCGCGGAGCACAAGCATAAAGAATACGCCCTGACCGACATGCTCAAGCTGCTCGCGCCCGACGCGGCGGCCGTGCTCGCCTTCGGCACCTGCGCCGCTTTCGGGGGCATTCCGGCGGCCAAGGGCAACGCCACCGGGGCGACTTCCACTTCCGAATTCTTCAAGGCGAACAAAATCGCCACGCCCGTGGTCAACCTGGGCGGCTGCCCCCCGCATCCCGACTGGATGGTGGGCACCATCGTGCTCGCGCTCAAGCTGATCGGCGAAAAGGGCCTGGCCGCCGGCCTGGGCGAAGTGGTCAAGGTGCTCGACGCCGACGGCCGCCCCACTCCTTTCTACGGCAACAACGTGCACGAGAACTGTCCGTACCTGAAAGCCTACGACGACGGCAAAATGTGCCCCACCTTCACGCAGAAGAACGGCTGCCGGTACGACCTGGGCTGCAAGGGCCCCATGTCCAACTGCGATTCCTACGCGCGCGGCTGGAACGGCAACGTGAACTGGTGCGTGGCCAACGCCACCTGCATCGGGTGTACGGAAAAGGATTTCCCGGACGGCAAGTCTCCCTTCTATTCCAACTAACCGGCAGCCAAGGAGATACGCATGGCTACACCTACAGCGGCGGCCGGCAGGGCGACAATCGCCATTGATCCGGTAACCCGCATCGAAGGCCACCTCAAAGCGGAGGTGGTGGTGGAAAAAGGCAAGGTCGTGGACGCCAAGCTTTCCGGCGGCATGTACCGCGGCTTTGAAAACATCCTCAAAGGGCGCGACCCGCGCGACGCCACCCAGCTTGTGCAGCGCCTGTGCGGCGTGTGCCCCGTTTCGCACAGCACCTGCTCCGCCCTGGCCCAGGACGACGCCTTCAAGGTGCGGGTCACCGAAAACGCCCGCGTTACCCGCAATCTTATTCTGGGGGCCAACTACCTCCAGTCGCACATTCTGCATTTCTACCATCTGGCGGCCCTGGACTTCGTCAGGGGCCCGGAAACCGCCCCCTTCGTGCCCCGCTTCAAAGACCCCGACCTGCGCCTGCCCGAAAACATCAACAAGGTCGGCGTGGATCAGTACCTTGAAGCCCTCGAAGTGCGCCGCATCGCCCACGAAATGGTCGCCCTGTTCGGCGGCCGCATGCCGCACATCCACGGCATCGTGGCGGGCGGCACCACCGAAATTCCCACCAAGGAAAAACTGCTTGAATACGGCGCGCGCTTCATCCGGGTGCGGGACTTCGTGGAGCAGAAATACCTGCCCGTGGTCTATCTTGTGGGCTCGGCCTACAAGGATCTGTTCAAGCAGGGCCAGGGCTACAAGAACTGCATCAGTTTCGGCGGCTTCCCCCTGGACGCCTCCGGCAAAAAGACGCTGCACAAGGCCGGCGTGTACATCGACGGCAGGGACGGCGAGCTCAATCCCAAGCTGATCAAGGAATACGTGAAGTACTCCTGGTTCGCGGACAACACCACCGGCCTGCCCTACGACAAGGGCCAGACCGTGCCCGACGTGAACAAGAAGGACGCCTACAGCTTCGTCAAGGCCCCGCGCTACAACGACAAGCCCGTGGAAGGCGGCCCGCTGGCCCGCATGTGGATCAGCAATCCCGAACTCTCCGCGACCGGGCAGAAGCTGCTCAAGGAATACTTCGGCCTGAACGCCAAAAAATTCCGCGACATAGGCGCGGATCTCGCCTTCTCCATCATGGGCCGCCATGTGGCCCGCGCCGAGGAATCCCTGATGGTGGCCAACGCCGTGGCCGGCTGGCTCAAGGAAGTCAAGGCCGACGAGGAAACCTGGACCAAATTCGAACTGCCCGCCTCCGGCGAGGGGCTGGGGCTGGTCGAAGCCCCGCGCGGCGCGCTGCTCCACTATCTGCGCGTGTCCGACAAGAAGATCGACAATTACAACATCATTTCCGCCACGCTCTGGAACACCAATCCCCGCGACGACAAGGGCCAACGCGGCCCGGTCGAGGAGGCGCTGATAGGCGTGGAAGTGAAGGATATCGAAAATCCCGTCAACGTGGCGCGTCTCATACGCGCCTTCGACCCGTGACTGGGTTGCGCCGTGCACGTGCTGCACGCTGAATCCGGCAAGGTCACCGTTGTGAATATCTAGGTTTCCCCTGTGTTGAATGCGGAGGGGCACGCCTGTCGGCGCGCCCCTCCGCGTTGCGCGGCATTTGAAATCGTTTTGAAAAACGCTTATAGGGGATTCTCCCCATATCTCTGAATCAGGAGAATCCCATGCGTTCGTTTCGCCGCCTTGCTCCCGCTCTGCTGCCGGCGGCGGCGCTCTGCCTGCTTTGCGCCTGCGCCGCCAAAAACACCCTCACCGGCACTTCCTTTCCCCGCGCCAAGGCAACGCGGGTGGGCGCGCACATCGCGAATGCCGCGATCTTCGACTGCAAAAACGGCAACTATCTCGACAGCCGCATCGACAATGTCTTCACCGGCGCCTCCGCCGGCTCCTCCATTCCCGTGCAGGTCACGAACGGAAAACTCTTCCGCGAATACATCACGTATGAGAAGGCGGACGCGGAAAAAGGCGCGGCCGTGCCCCACGGCGTGACCTTCACCTTCCGCACGCTGGAAGACGGGACGATCAAGAGCTGCGACGTGCGCGAACAGCCGTTGGAGTGAATGGGCGAGGCATTCACGAAGGCACTGCGGAAATCTTCGTCGCACGCCGGAGGATGGGCTTTTTGGGCGGAAGCGTGCTCTTGCCGTACCCGCCCGGAATAAACGATATCCGGCAGAGGCAGGGAACTGAAGGAGCGTGGTGCGGACGCTACGGCGTGCGCGGATCAGGGCTGCGCACGCGCGATTCCTGCATATAGCGCTCCATTCTGCGCCGGCTTTCCTCTGATTCCTTCTGATTTTTCTTCACGAATTCCTCATGCCGTTCACCGGCGTCCTGCTTCACCTGCTCAAGGGGTGAACGGCGCTCGGCGCAGCCGGCGCAGAACGCGATGCAGAGCAGCAGGCCCGTTGCGGCGGTTGCTGTGAAAAAACGGAAAAACACGGCGGACCTCCTGAATGCGCGTGAGGGATTCCGGCAGAACGATATACCGAACGCAAGCGCGGGACAACAGGCCTCAGGCGGCCGCGCCCCACCATTTCCTTCCCGGCGGCAAGGCCACTTTTCCCAGTGGCCGATAACGGTCACAAACGGTTGCCGCCCCTATTTCCGGGCTTCAACGGACAAACTGACCACATAATCCGCCATTTCTTCGCCCCGCGGCAGCGTCTCGGCAATCTGCCTGTACAGAGGATCGTTCCAGTCCTGCATGTTGCGCACATAGTCGGGCTTGGGCGTGAGCACGATGGACGTGAAGCCGGTCTGTTCCTGCAGGGCGCGGGTTTCCTCCACCAGCACTGCCCCGGCCACGCAGCCCACCAGAGCGGCCGCCATGGCCCGGATGCCGTCCGGCAGGGGCTTCAGCAGGGCCAGGTCGGAAACCGACACCCTGCCGCCGGGCTTGAGCACGCGGAAAATCTCGCGCCAGACCTGGGGTTTGTCCGGCGAAAGATTGATGACGCAGTTGGAGAGCACCACGTCAACGCAGGCATCGGCAACCGGCAGATGCTCGATCTCGCCCAGACGGAATTCCACGTTGTCAAGGCCGGTATGTTGTCTGTAGTGCTCTATGTTCTTACGGGCTTTCGAGAGCATTTCCGGGGTCATGTCCACGCCGATGACGCGGCCGGAGGCTTTCACCTTTTCCCCGGCCTGAAATGCGTCGAAGCCGCCGCCGCTGCCCAGATCGAGCACGGTCTCGCCTTCCTTCAAAGCCGCAAGGGCCGTGGGGTTGCCGCAGGAAAGGCCCATGTTCGCGCCTTCCGGCAGACGAGCAAGGGTCAATTCATCATAGCCCACGGACTTTGCCAGCCGGGCGGGATCGGCGTGGTTGCTCCTCCCTCCGCCGCAGCATGAACGCTGCCCCGCGGCAATGGCCGAATAGCCGGCGCGCACGATTTCCCTGATGTCTTCCGGTTTCTTTTCCGATGTCGCCATACTTTTCTCCGAGCCCGTGCTTCAGCGTTCCGCATCGTGCGCGGCGCAGAGTGTGCAGCAGGCGTAGGGCTGGGGAATTTCCATGATGTGTTCCAGGGGCAGGGCCAGGGCGCGGGCAAGGATGACGCGGTTGACGGCCCCGTGCGCCACGATGAGCAGGGGCCGGCCGGCAAAGCGGGTCGCGTAGGCGTCAAAGGCCGGCAGCACCCTGGCCGCCAGATCGCTGAAGGATTCGCCGCCCTCCGGCCGCCCGTCCGCCGTAATACGGCGCGGCGGAATGCGGATGCCGAAAAGTTCCTCCACCTCGTCAACGGTCAGTCCTTCCCAGGCGCCCAGATGGATTTCCTGAAAAGCCGGCTCCACAATACGGGGCAAATCACGACCGGCCGTGGCCAGTTGCGCGGTTTCCCGGCTGCGCGACAAGGGCGAGGTGATCACGGCGGCAAAGGATAAGTGGGCCAGACGATCCCGCCAGGAAGCGGCCTGCCGCCTGCCGAAGTCCGACAGCGGCACGTCGAGCCGGCCGTACAGCCGGCGCGTCATCTCCTTCGGCACCGCGCCGTGGCGCATAAGATATATGAAGCGTGGGTCAGACATCGATCCCCCTGCGCCGGGCTATGCATTGGGCCGCAATGCTCACGGCGATTTCCTCCGGCGTTTCCGCGCCGATGTGCAGGCCCACGGGGCAGCTCACGCGGGCGAGTTCCTCTTCCGGCACGCCTTTGGCGCGCAGGGCGGCATAAACCGCTTCGCGCTTGCGCCGGCTGCCGATCATGGCGATATGCCCGGCGCGCGTGGCCAGCGCCTGTTCCAGCACAACGGCGTCGTGCAAATGCCCCCTGGTGAGGATGACGATTTGCGTGCGCGCGTCGGGCGCGAGACCGGCGAAGCAATCCGCGAAATCCGGCACAACGCGTGTGCGGGCATGGGGAAAGCGCTCCGGCGTCGCGAATTCCGGCCTGTCGTCCAGCACCGTGACCTCAAAGCCCGCCAGGGCCGCGATTTCCGCTGTGGGACGGGAAACGTGGCCCCCGCCCGCAAGTATGAGGCGAAAGGACGGCGCAAAGGTCTCCAGGCACCAGTCCCGGCCGCCGATGTGCATTGTGGTCGGCCGCGCGGAATCGGCGCGCGTCGCGCGGGCCGCCCGCGCGACGTCATCCGGGAGCGGCGCGCCGATGACCCTGTTTCCGATGACGGCGGAACGTTTCAGAACGCGCAGCGTGAAAACAGAAACCAGGGCGTCCGAATGTTCCGGCTCTTTTTCGGTCAGGTCGGTGACGAGCGCGACCCCTTCGTCCCCATCCAGACCGTCGCGCAGAGCGCAGAAAAACTCCCGCGCGGCCGCGTCCGGCAGGAGGGGCTCGATGAGCACGCGCTGGCTGCCGCCGCAGATCATGTTGCTGCGCGCGGCCAATTCGCCGTTCAGCGTAAAATCCGCGCAACGCGCAAGACCGTCGGCCAGGGCGGCGCGGCAAAACTCCAGAACGCGGGCTTCGGCAAGCCCTCCCCCCACCGTGCCGGCCACAAGCCCGCCGGCGTCGGCCAGCAGCAGCGCGCCCGCGCGGCGCGGCGCGGAACCCCGGCTTTCGGCCACGCGCGCCCAGGCGAGCGGGCGGCCACACGCGAGCGAATCGCAAAGAAGGCTGAACAACGCTTTCACGCATACTCCTCAAGGGCGGATGAACTTTAAGGGCGGATGAACTTTGAAACGTCCGCTCCGTCGATGATTTCACCAGAAATATCCGCTTCCCGCAAGCGGCGGCGGAGCACGCGCCCGGACATGGCGCGGAGCGTAAAAAAAACGGAGCCGAGGACTCTCCCCGGCTCCGTAATTTCAGCGGCGACCCCCTCGCCTTATTTCCCCCAATGGCTTTTGCCGAACACCCGCACCGCCGCCCACATGAGCCACGCCGGGACGGGAAAGCCCGCTTCGATAACGCACTCGCGCAGGCGCTGATCCGCAAGCCGGCGATCTTCGGCCGTGCCGCCTTCATAATAGGCCAGGTCGTGCTCGTCGCAGCAGTACACGCAGGCGACGTCCCGGCCGAACAGACGCTTGTGGAGCCACGAGACGCCGCCTGAACAGCCGTTGACGATCTCCCTAAGCGCCTCGGCACTGCATTGCGCCGGCCACAGGCCGACGGAATCCGCGGCGGCAGCCGCTTTGAGCGACAAGGGCGCGTCCGGCGGATTCACTTCGCCGGACATGGTTACGCCCGCCGAAGCGCAAGAGGGGGCTACCAGCCCAGGGGAAGATCCGTCTCTATCCACGCCAGAATCATCTCCACGTCGCCGACGGCCTCCAGGGCCGCGATCTCCGCCAGCTTGGCCGCTTCCACCGCGAAGGCCCGGCCGTAGTGGGCCATGAGCGCGGCGGATGCGACGGCCAGGATTTCCGGGGTCAGGGTGATGTACGAGCCCTCGGCGATCTTCCAGCCCTCCAGGGCCGGAATGCCGCCGTCAAAGAGCCGCCCGGCGCTGTTCAGGCGCAGTTCGTCTTTTTCCTCACTGTCCCAGCGCAGGCCCTCCACTTCGAATCCGCCGTACTCCACGCGTTTCCGTTGCGCGCGCAGGACGTCGCGGGCCTGCCGGGCGGCCTGCGCCGCGGACGGCAACGGAGGCGTTTCCGACCAGCCTTCGGGCAGAGGGCCGTAGGCCGTGATTTCGCAGGCGCTGCCGTCGGGCAGAAAACCTTTTTTCCCCTTGTGGTTTTCCACCAGCTCCCATTCCAGGCCGTTGAAGCGCGGAATACAATCCTCCGCCTCCTCCGGGGCTTCGTTCAGGCAGCCGTGGGGCAGCAGGCCGCCGTAGGCCTCGGTTTTGCCGACAAAATACCCGTCCGCATCATGCTGATAGACCACGGTCATTATACACCTCCCATATAGACGCAGCCGAGCACGCCGAAGGCGCGGACGCGCGTTTCCGTTCCCACGCGCGGCGTGCCGCAGCCGCCGGCGTTGTATCCGTCGTTAAAATAAACAGGATTGCGTACCGCCTGACCCGGGAAATACTGAAGGTCGCCGCCGCTGCCGCCCACGTCGCTCGGGGTGCCGTTGTTATGCCGGTGGCCCTGAAACTGATCGGCATGCCACGCGCCCACCTCCTGCAGATATTTCGACCCGGCCGCGCGAAGATAGTCGCCCCGTGTGTCCGGCAGCTTGATGATCCGGGACGCCGTATCAAGGACAAAATACGGCACGCCGCCCACGCCGCCGGCCGCCGCGGAAAGCGCGTTCCATTCCGTGAGCGTTTTGCACTTCCAGGCGTTTTCCATCTTGAGCAGGTGGGCCCAGAGTTCCGGGCAGACGGTGTCGGCGCCGGCCAGCAGCGCTCCGTTGCGCGCCGCCCAGCCGGGCGGCGGCGCAAGTTCGAAAAAGTCGCGGAACTCGCCGGGATAGCCAAGATAGGGATTTTGCCCGTCCACCGGCGTTTGATTGCCCGCACCGCCGCTGTTTTCGATGGAAATGTTCACCAGGCTTGCGATGGCCCAGGACAGACCTTCCTCGATCTTGTCCAGATCCGCGTCGTCCTTCACGCCCTGAGGGTAACGGTTGGCGATGAACTGGGCCAGGCCGGCGGCCATGTGGCCGGCCTGCCTGCTCGCCCTGTTCTGGAGTTCGCGCAGGGCCAGGCCGGGCATGTGCCCGCGCCGGCGCATGGGGTGCGCGGAATATTCCGCAAGCGGCATGAGGTCGCCGGCGTTTTCCAGCCCTTCGGGCGCGAACGGCTGGATTTCGTTGACTGCTCCTTCATTCAAGGGCATCGTATCTTCTCCTTTGAGGTGACTTTTGATTTTGGACGCCGTCACGGGGCTTGCCTGCGCAAGCCGCGCGCAGGCGCGTTATTGAGAGTCAAAGCCCGCTCTCTCCGGCACACGCCGCGCGCCGGCGCGTTATTGCGCGTCAACGGCCAAGGGCAGCAGTTTTCTCGGCCAGGCGCCGTCGCTCCAGCCGGCGAGAGCCTCGGATGCCGCGTTCCAGGCAAAGAGCCGGCCGTCGCCGTTTTCCTCCCGCGCGCCTTCGGGCGGCAGGGCGAACCAGGCGATACGCACGCCTTCGGGCTTCAGGGGCACATAGCCCTGAAGCAGCAGTTGTTCGAACAGCGTGCTCATGTTTTTGCCGGCCACGCCCACCACCATGCTCATGTCCTGATTGTCCTGAATCAGGATTATGCTCGACCGCGCGTCCTGCGCGGCACTCGCATTCGCTTCGCCGGAAGCTGATTCCGGCTCGCTCCCCTGCGGGGCGGGCCCGCTTCCTGCGGGCCTTGCGGCGCTTGCCGTATCCCCGAAGGCGATCTCCCAGGCCGCATAGGCGTCGGGAACGGTGCCGTCCCAGGAATTGGCCGCGACTTTCGCATACAGCAGGCGGCGGTAGAGATCGTCGGGCAGGCTGTGCATGCCGGAATCCGGGTCGTATCTGCCCTTCCAGAAACCTTCGTTCCAGCCGAGCGTTTCGGTGTTCCAGGAGAAATAGGCGTTGAGGGGCAGGCGCACGTGCCGTGTGCGGCCGACGCGCACGCCGACGGCATCGAGTTGCGCGCCCACGGCCGTATCCAGATCAAAGGCCGTGCGCATTTCGCGCAGCAGATTCTCCACGGCGCAGGGTTGCTTCAGCAGGGCTTCCATTGTCGCGGCAAAGCGCGGCCTGCGCCGGTGCTGGGAGGCGAGGAGCCTGAGGTAGTCCGTCAAGAGCATGTCAGTTTTCCGCTCCTTGGCGGGATGGATTGTTTGCGGAGGCAGGCTTCGTAAACCCGCCTGCGTCGCTCAACGCGGCAAAGCCGTTCGCCTCCGGCGGTTAAAGCGGACATTCAGTACTCCCGCACCGCGATATCTTCGAGGGAGCAGGAAACCGCCGCGTTGAAGGACACGGGCATGTTCTGCGGCTTCAACTCGCCTCCCCTGGGTCCGACCGAGACGGAAACCACGTCGAAGCTGCGCCGGCCTTCCATCGGCTCGGCCGCGTTGATCGGCGTGTAGAGCTTGGAGAGGAGCACGTCTTCGCCGATCCGCAGTTCGTTGATGTAGCTGTGCAGATTGCTCCGTATGCGCTCGCCGGTCACGGCCAGCCAGCCTTCCAGCGGACGGATGCGCACGATCAGATCGAGTTCGGCGATCGAGGGCCGGAAAAAGCGGATCAGGTTCGGTACGCCCTTGGGATCAACGGTCTGCACGGCCACGTCGCCCCAGGTGCCGCAACCGGGGCCTTTTTTGATCGCGATGGTTTCGCCCACGGCCTGCGTATCCCCGCCTTCCACCACAAAGCTGACGCTGTGCGGGGGAATGCCGTTTTCATCGTACTCGTTGGTGTCGTTCTCGTAGCCGCGCGAGCGGGAAACCCCCTCAAGCTGCGCCACGGCCCCGCAGGTTCCGTCAAAGATGGAGCTTGAGGGCAGCATGGTGGAAACCGCCTGCCTGCGGCGCAAAACGGCGTCCGTTTCCACGGGCGCGCCGGGTCGGGCGGCGGCCGGGTTGGTTACGCTCTGCCAGCCGCGCACGGGCGTGGTGATGTGCCTGATCTCGCCGACAGCCGCGCGGATTTCGCCCGACTGTTCGGCCCGGGCCGTAACTTCGATTTCGCCCGCCAGGGGGATGACGAGTTCTTCCGGCAACAGCCAGCGCCGCCCGGCTTCATCCGAGGCGATGCCGTTCGCGATCGTCGTGCCCGCCTGCCCGACCAGACGCAGAGTCGCATGGCTGTGCGAGGAACTCTGCCGGCGGATGCCGTTGACCCTGACCACGGAACTTAAGCCCACTCCCTGCGCCGTGTGCGGGGAATAGGCGTTGTAGACCGAGGCGGCCAGGCTCCAGCAGTCGTGGATGCGCAGGGCAAAAACCGCGCAGAGCTGACCCTCCTGCGAATCCGGTTCCAGATAGACGTCCGGCCCGTAGATCGCGCGGAATTCGTTCTTGATGTCGTCCAGCACGTCGTACCAGCCGGGAATGTGGATGCCGCTTTCGTCTATGAAGGCTGTGACGGCCATCAACTCCTCTCCTTTAAGGGGTGGACTTTCACGTCAGGCAAGGAGGGCAGGCTTTTTGCGCGGGGAATGGACTCTTCTCGTCCATGACCGGAGCAAAAAGCGCCGCCTGACGCGGCATCACGCGAAAAAACGCACATTACATCACCTCCTTCGTCCGCTCGACGGCGGCATACATGCTCCGGCGATGTAAAATCGCCTCCGCGCCGCCTTCTCGCTCAAAGCGGCTGACGCCGCAGACTCCGTCGGCCTGAGGCCGGCGCGCCTCTGTTTTGACGTTCACGTTTACATCACCTCCTGTATGCGTATTGGGCCGTATGCCGTGTCCACGCGCATGTTCACGGTAAGCCTGCGCGTTTCCCCGTCAAAAATGCTTTCGTATTCCTGAATCCCGGTCACGCCTTCGGTGTGCAGCACCCGCTCGCGCAGAACGAAGTCGTAACTGCTCTTGGTGTGCTTGCCGAGTACGTGGGGGGTGTAGGGCGTGCCTTCGCCCAGATCCAAAAACCACTCGCCGGTTAAAAGGCGCAGGCGCGTCACCACTGCCTGGGCCGAGCTTTCGGGCACGTCCTTCAGGTAATCGGCGTCGCCGTGGCCCATGACCATGTCGCCGGCCTCATCAAGTTTTCGATATTTCATTTAGATGACCGCCTTTTTTATACGCCGGCACGGGGCCTGCCTTCGCACGCCGCGCGCCGGCGCGTTGTTGTGCTCTCTACCGCCCGACGCGGCATCGCGCGCCTGCGCTAAGAGCTGTCAACGCTGCAGGAGTTTTCGGCATCTGCCGAGGAGGCCGGGCTTCGGGCGACGGAAGTGTACTCTTCGGTACTCGACCGGAGCACGAAGCGAAGGCCGACAAAGCATCACGCAAAAAGCCGCCCGCGCGGCTAGCCCTTGTTGGGCACGCCGGAGTTGCCCCCGCCGGGCTGCGTATTCCTGTGTGTGTGGTTGATCTGGCTGACATCGCCGGCGACCTGGTCGCCCGTGCTCGTGTGCCGGCCTTCCTGGCTGTAGTCGCCGGCCTGCGTATAGTTGCCGATCTGGTCGTATTCGCCCCGGTGGAAGATGTCGGCCTCGATTTCCGCCCTGGGCCTGCCCTTTTCACGGCCGGTCATAATCCACCGCCCGATGCGGAATTCCAGCAGCGGCGTGTCCAGCACGATGCGCTGTTCGCCGACGACGTGCGCCACTCCGTCGGGCGTCAGCGTGACGGAGGCCAGCGCGTTCTCGGCCAGAACTTCGCCTTCCGGGCTTATCCTGACCTGTGCCTCGGGGTTTTGCAGCCGGATCGTGTAATCCGGCATCATGGTGATGTGGGCCTCGCCGTCGTCCGTGCGCAACTGCACGTTCTCCGTATCCGTTTCCGGATCAAGGACGCGCGGTTGCGAACGCGGGCCGACTATCGCGAAGCCGTCCGAGAGATCGTGCATGCGTTCATCCGGCCGCTCGCCCACCCCGCCGTTCTGCCACCAGCCGTCTATGCAGCGGGAGGCGAAGACGACGAGAGCCTCGTCGCCCTCCCTGACCGGATGGGTCAGGGTGAAACCGCCCCCGCAGGGGAAGCAGACCGGCACATCCTGCAACAGCGGCAGGTTGACGGACCGCGTTCTGCCGCGCTCGTCATCGAACGCGCCCTTGATCGAAGGCTGCACCGTGACCGTCATGGTCTTGGGGTCGAAATTCTGCACAATGCCGGGCAGGGCCGTCCAGATTTCGGCCTGCCGGCCGTCGAGCGCCGCGCGCAGGGCCTCGACCGGATCGTTGACGCGCTCACGCCTGTCCATCTTTCGCTCCATCGGACGCAGTCATGTTTATTATTGTCGGGCGCGACAAAGCCGCATGCCGGGATACGGACATGGAACTCAAGAAGGGTGAAGACGGGAGTGGTGAAAAGGCGGGAATCAGCGCTCGGGGCGTTTCATATCCAGTTGAAACACTTTCGCGAAGGCGAGAGCAAGGCACACGGCCGGCAGCAGGAGTCTCTCCCACGGCTGCGTCGGCACGAAGGGCTCCAAACCCTTTGCCGCCGCATCGCCCGTAAGAAACAGCAGCTCCGCGTTCCCGCTCAAAATGGAGGACACCAGGAACGGCACATAAAACGCCCCAAAGCCGCACAGCCCCCAGGCCGCGATGATGGTGGCAGCCAGGCTCTTGATGCCCGGCCTGAGAATCCAGTACACGAAAGAAAACGCGAGCATGCAGAGGGCGTAGACGGTATAGGGCGGGTACGCCTTTTTGCCGAACAGGCCGTCCGCATACATCCGCAGAAAATAATCGAGCGACAGAGAGTGAGCTGCGACCCGCAACACAGCCACTGCGCCGATGAGCGCCATAGGCGGCCAAAGCAGGATGAACAGCTTTTTGCGGTTCATGCGAAACCCTACCTGATACTCCGCCAGCCCTGAGCAACGGAAAATTACAGAGAGAAGCCGCATGCGGCAGGCCTTCCGCCGGCACCTCGGCCCCGCCCGTGCGCCCTAAGGACGGGAAAAGCCGAAATAGAGATGCGTCAAAAGGAGATACAGCGCCGGAAAACCGAGCAGCCCGCAGCCGGTGAGTATGGTACAGGAGAAGCTGCTGCGGCTCGGCCGCATGATCCAGTACACGCAACTCGCTACCAGAGCCGCCATAGCGGGCACCGTGTACACGGGAAAAGCCGGGGGCTTGAAGAAATGCCCGTATCCGACGAACACTTGGCCCAAGGTAGGAGCCCCTCCGTGAGGGAGAATCCGCGCCAATCCCATGGAAACCAGCGCCGAGGCGAGTGGTACCATGAGGGGCCAAAGCCAAATGAACAGCTTTTTCCGGTTCATGCGAAATCATAATGCATCCTCTTGAAATCTTCAACGATATGGAGGTCGGAAAGCACCGTGAAATCCTGCCCGTGCCCGTGTTGTTTTCGAAAAGCCTCGAAGTCGCTGTTTTTCACCTCTGTATCCGCAGAACCGGAGAGCGAAATTTCTCCCTTTTCGCAGTTCCAAAAGCCGTAGCTTTCACTTCCTGCGAACTGGAAGATGTCGTCCGCGAATACAGCGCAGTCCGTGACGCAGATCGCGTGTCCCCCGTTGCCGTTCGGTTCCACATAGCCCTTGGCCAGCGCGCGCAGGGTGAATTTGCGCAGCGCGGCGTTCATGCCGTCTGGCAATAAACCCGCCCTTACCTCACAAAAGTTGAAATATTTTTCATACCACTGCGGCCACTGCGCTTCCGACACAATGTGGTTGAAATACTCGCGCCGGCCTGTGCCGAGTTTGCCCTCCACCCGCAGCAGTTCCCCCAGCCGTTGTTTTGAAGCGGCATTGTAAATATTGTTTTCTATATCTTCACCGAATAAGGTAAAGACTGCATACGCGTTACGCGCCCGTAAATAGCTCATCACCCAGTCCCAATGTATCCAGAACGGATCCACGCCCGGGTCCTTCCTGAGAACGTCCCTGTTCTCCTCTGTCATCCGGCGGGCCGGGCCGGAAAACCATTTGTGGAACATCTGTTCAAGGATCTCCCAGCCCCGCCGGTCGTCCTCAAGCAGCTTGGTTTGCGCCACGCGTTTCGCGATATCCGGCAAACAGAGCAAGAGCCTGTCTTTTTCGGAAAGCGTTGCCGGATCCAGGCCGGCGACGAAATTTTCGAAATCCCGCTCCCACTCGTCCGAGGGGTTGTAGGGCGTTCGTAAACCGCTGACCGTTTGGGGCAGGGAGGGCGCTTCGGCCCCCCGCAGCGCGCTTTCCGCATTCGAGAAAGCGGCGGCCATGTCCAGCGGCGTGTTCGAGGTGTCGTCCATCCCTATGCACACCATGTCCGCATACCAGTCCCGCCCGCGCGTATCTCCCCGAAATTCCAGCGCGATGGTGCGGTACAGGCCGTCTCTGTCCGTGTTCGGAGCGCGCATGGCCGCAAGCCTGAGACCCGTCGCGGCCTGCCCCACGGAAGCGTTGTTCAGCCGGATGCGTCCGTTGACGCGCAGGCGCGGGTTGAGCAGGCAGCGCACCCTCAGACCATCGTTGGTCTGTTCCGGCGTGCCGACCAGCCCGGTTTCATGCGTCAGCGTTACGGCCTCGCCGGGCAGATAGCCGTCTTTACGCACAACGGTGAGCGCGCCGTCCTGGATCGACCAGGAGCAGTCCACGTTCTCCGCTTCGTCCCGCATGTATTTCTTGGCCGGGCCGTACATGACCTTGGCGCGGGGCAGCGCGTTGCCGCGCGCGTTCCCCGTCCTGCCCCGCTTCACCCCCTTGCCCTGAAAGGCTTGCATGCATTGATGAATCCTGTCTTCGGGGAAGGAACCGGCGGCCAGCGTGGCGTTGATCATCGCCCAGTTGTAGGCCTGGTCGCCGTCGGCCGAGAGAAGTTCCATATAGCTGTCCACACCGTTTTCGCGGCCCTTGCGGAATTGAAGGATGTTGCCCTCGAAGATGACGCCCAGATTGCCCCGATAGCCGGCCTGAAGCGTCACCCGCGTGAACTCCCGTTCCATGCGGCTCATCGTGGCCGCGGAAAGGTTGTAGACGCGGATCAGCGCGCCGTTCGGAGTTTCGCTGTCGCCCTTGCGCACGGCGAACACCACGCGCAACGCGGCCAGTTCCAGCCCTTCGCCGCCCTGATCCGAAACGACCAGGGAACAGTCGCGCAGCCACTGCCGGCCCTGTTCGGAAAAATTTTGCCCGGCCATATGCATGCCCCTCAGAGCCGTACCACACAGAGCAGATCCTGGGAGGAGGCCAGATTGCCGGCATGCGTGCCGAGTTGCCCCCATCCGTTGTAGCCGCAGGTCAGCAGACGGCCGTCGTCGGTCAGGGCGATCACATGCCGCCCGCTGCCCCGGCCGGCGACCACCATGTCGACAATGCGCACGCCGTCGCCGAGGCCGTGCGCCATAATCTGAAAAGCGGAGTTGGTTCCCGCGCAGGCGCCGGTGCCCCGGGCAAGCTGCCCGTAGCCGTTGTAGCCCGCGCCCCAGAGCCTGCCGGCCGCATCCAGCACGATGGTGGACGAGTAATTGCAGCAACTTGCGCCCACCTTGCTCACCCGACCCTGAAAATCTCCGGCGGGTTTGACAAACGAGGTTTTGGCGGCCGTATCGCCCATACCGAGCTGACCGTGCGCGTTCGCGCCGGCGCAGAGCAGTTCCCCATCGCGCGTGATCACGCAGGATGAGCCATAGCTGTGGTAATCCACCGCAAAAACGCGCTCGGCGCCGACAACATCGCTTCTGGTCCAGGTCGTGCGCTGCGTCGTGTCTCCAAGACCGAGCTGGCCGGCTCCGTTGTAGCCGGTTCCCCAGACGCTGCCGTCCTCTGTGCGGACAAGAGCGAAATAGCCGGAGGCGGCAACATCCGTCACGTCCCGCACCGCATCGACCAGTTGAGGCACGGCACGCGGCGTGGTATCTCCCAGGCCCAGTTCGCCCGTCGAGTTATGGCCCCAGGCCCAGAGCCGGCCGTCGTCCGTGATCGCATAAGCGCTGCCGTATGCGCTCATGCCCAGGGCGGCCCTGATGACGCCGGACAGCATACCGACGCGCGCGGGCGTGCTTTTATGCGCCGTATCTCCCGTGCCCAGTTCGCGATAACTGTTGTATCCGCAACCCCAGAGCCGGCCGGCATCGTCGATGAACAACACGGACGTGTAATGGCCGTAATCATCCGGATAATAGCACTGCTGCGTGACGACCTCGCGTATGCGTATGCCGTGTTCCGCGAAATATTCGATGCGGGTGAGGCAGGCGCGGGCGCTTGTGTTGCCGTGGCCGAGCTCACCGTAAAGATTGCGGCCGAAGCTCCAGACGTTGCCGGCCGCGTCCAGCGCATAGGCGCTGTTGTGTCCCTGATGGAGCCGGACAAAACCCCCTTCGGGCCGGGGGCCGTTGATGCCCACCAGCATGGGGGTGTGGACGTGCGAAGCGCTGACGCTGCCGTTGGCGTAATCGCTGCCTCTGCCCCAGGCCTGCACTTCTCCCTTTTCATTCAGACAGACGGAGATGTCGGACGGCGTCCCCGCCCCCGTCACCACGGGCAGGGCAGCGGCACGGCAGCCGGGGCGGGAATCCGCCCTGCTCCAGGCGGGCATGCCGTTCTTGTTGCCGCGCAGATAGAGCCCCGGCGCTCCGTAGGGCAGCCGCGCGGGGGTCGTGCCGTCGTGCGTGATCAGTTCGCCCCTGGATGCGGGCGTGGCGGTTTCGGCGGCGGCAAGGGCGGCGGCGACCTCTCCGCGCAGAACGCCGCGCTCGGTCTCAAATGTCGCCAGTTCGCCCAGGGCTCTGTTTGCCGCGTCTTGCGCACTCTCCACAATATCCCGCGCGCAGGCGCGCAGGCTGGGGGTCTCCACGCCGCCCAGAGTGACACTTTCCGTCTCGGTCCCCTGCACAAAGGCGCGCAGCAGCGCCGCATCGGCCCGCACGCGTTCAAAGGCTTTGGTGATTTCCAGAATGTCGGCCATCGCAATTCTCCTGATATGGGATCGCAGTCACAAGGTTTGTTGAGCGGATGAAGCGACGGCCTATTCCGAGCCGTCGGCCGGACGGCCGGCATAATGGTAAAATGCTCTAGAAACGCGATTTTCGGCCTGCTCCGCCGCCTGCGGCGGCGCGACGGGTTCCCGCCCGTCGATTGCCGGAAGTTATGCCTCCGGCAGTTCTCCCATCAGGGTGCAGCCCCGCATTTCGTCCAGCAGGGGGAGCAGATCCGCACACAGCGCGAGCATGGCCTGATCGTGTTCTTCCTGTTCCCGTGCGACTTCGGCCGCGCGGACCTCGAACGCCGTCCGGGCCCGGAATCCGCACACGGCATAGTCCCGCATAATCTCCCCGTGCCGATCGGCTTTGGCGGCGTCACGCGCCGCAATCAGCGCCGAAAAATCCTCTTCCATGCCCGCGCCGAAGAGCAGCCTGACTTCCGTGCCCAGGGTATCCGGCCCGGCCGGCAGTTCGGACGAAAGGCGCAGACCTCCGCCGTATGCCTGATAGGCGAAGGGAAAAAGCAAGTCGCAGCCGGCCACCAGCGGCAGGCCGAGCAGAATGGGTTCGGCTTTGTCCGGTTCCTGAAAATCCACAACCCATCCCCCCTCCTCGGCCTCCAGCCAACGCAGGGTGAGGCGGTATTCGCAGCCCGCCAGCACAAGGCCGAAGCTTTGTATCTGCGGGGCGAGGGGAAGATTCCATTGTTCAGCGATCATTCACATATGCCTCCGCTGCATGTTGCGCGCCCATTCCTCAAGCGTTTTCAGCGGCCCGAGCGCAGGCTGCTCCCCGGCGGCGACGGGGGACAAAAATTCGGACGCGGCGATGTTGATGACGGTTGCGGCGTTGGGCGCGGCTTCGTGCGCGCCGGGCCGCGCTTCCCGCAGCAGGCCGGGTGCGGGCGTCAATGCGGGAGCAAGGGCCCGTTCCGCGTTGCGCGCGGCGTTGCGCAGCATCGGCAGGGCAAACGGCCTCTGCTCCATGCTTTTCCGTTCCCGAGCGAGGGGTGTGGATCGTCCTGTTTCGCATGCGGCGTTCTTTTCCCTGTGCGCCGGTTCGGGGGCGGCTTTTTTCCACGCTTCTCCATTGCCCTCATTCGCCATGACGTTGATTCGCTGCAGCAGATCGCGCAGTTCCGCCGATCCGGACAACGCTCCGCGAGTCGACGCATTGCGTCCAAAGCTGCTTCGCCGGCCGGCGCGTGACGTTTTTCCCGTCGATATGCGCCCGCCGCTCAAACGGCCGAAGCCGCCTTTACAAGAACGGGGAAAGCTCGAATTTTTCCCTTTTCCGCCGAATGGTCCGAAACCTTTATCCTTTCCGGCCCGCGGGCCTTTGCCTGACAGCCCCCCGCCCGCGCGTTCCGACCCGCCCCCGCGCCCGGAGGAAAGTCCGCCGCGCGGGAGGGCGGGCAGGCGGATATCTTTCAGGATACGGGCCGCAAGCTCCGCGAGCAGGCTCAGCAGTTCGCCGTGCCGCTCTGGGCCGTGCCCGGCCGGGGCCGCCGTCCAGAGCAGGGGGACGGAGACCGCCGGCGCGGGAACGGCGTGGGGGGAAGGCGATGTTCGTGCCGGGCGCGGAACGGGAAGCAGTTCGGCCCGGGGGGGCTCAAATCCCCTTCCGGCCGCCGGCCCGGCATCATGCAGATCGGCGTGGACGCCGCCCGCGAACGAACGCGCAAGGGCGCTGAACTCCGCCGCCCGGTTCAAAAACGCATTGAACGGCGGTTGCCCGGCATTCAGGCCGAGATGTGCGAAGGCGGCGGACAGGCCGGCATTGAACATCTTAGTTCTCCTGTGTTTCCAGATATCTGCGCGTATTTTCGTCTTCAACGTCCAGCGCGTCGTTCATCAGGGCCAGATCCCCCAGGGAAAGAGCGCCGTTTTTCAGCGATTCAAAGCGGCACAGCCCCCTGAGTACGGGCCTCAAGAGGAACTCTTCCCCACCCGGAAGGCCGACCCATTCGCATCCGGCTTCAGGCCCCGCCCATCGAAATCCGAGGGCAGGGCGGCCGAAAAATCCGCCAGGTTGGCCTTGAGCACCCGGTAGCTGATGCAGAGCAGCTCCGGCAGGTTGAGCGTGAACATGGTCACGCCGTTCGCGCGCAACGCGGCCGGGCCGCCGCCCGGCTGCCGGCGCTCGGTCGCGTCCAGGCAGGCGTTGACGATGTATTCCACATCCTCGTCGGAAAGCTCCGACGCGGCGGCGGCCAGCGAGACGAGCGCGGCTTCCGGATCGCCGGATTCCAGGCTTTCCCGCTCCTCCGGCCCCAGCAGCGCGGCCAGCCTGCCGAGGCAGGGGGCCAGACGCCGTACGATGTGCAACTGGGTGAAGGCGTCGATCGTGCCTGCGAAATAGCGGTTGCCGCCCACGCTGAACTCCACGGCTACACCCCGCCGCTTTCGACGCCCTTTTCGGGCGTGCCGGAACCGATGCGGGTGTCGATACTGCCGGCGTGGAAACGCCAGACAATAAAGCCGCCCTGGCTTTTATAGGGATTTTCCGGCTGGCGGGCGAAGGCGCAGTGCCCGCAGGTGATCACGTCGCCGCTGACCGCGTTGCGGATGACGATGGTGTTCTGCCCGTGGTTGCGGCTGCTTGAGGTCTGGTGGTTGTAGAGGTTCTGCATCCGGCTGTTCACGGTGCTGGTGCGCAGCAGCGTCACCGTGATCGTGCCGGAGTTGTCGCCCTTCAAGCTGTGCATGACCGAGCCGTCCGCGCCTATGGTCATCACGTTCTTGTCGCCGGTGGGGGTGATGGTGATGCCTTCCTCGGCCGCGCCCGAGCCCGAGCCCAGCTCGAAATTGCCGCCCGGCCCCTCGATGGAGGCCTGGACGTCAAGGAAGCTGTAGGTGCCGTATCTTCTTTGCATGGTGTTCCCCGATGAGGTTGGAGGATGGTGTTTTCTCTTTTTTGCGGATCGCTTCACCCTGCCGGGCGAATTTTCGCGTCAGGCAAGGAAGACGAGTTTTTTTGCGACGAGACTCTTTCGTCCATGACCGGAGAAAAAAACGAAGCCTGACGCGGCATCACGCGGAAAAGCGCCCGTCAGCGGTTGACGTCGACCTGCACGTCCACAAAGTGGACAGCGCCGGCCAGCTTGACAGCCACCTGAATGGGCGGAGACTTGCGCTGTTCGCGCTCGCTCTGGGGCTGGTCGTCCACGGGTTGGGCATAGATGTACCAGCCCCTGGGCAGGTATTCGCCGCGCTCAAGCTGGCCGAAGCCGTCCGCGTTCCACACGCCGGGCGCGATCAGCCCGTTGTTGACCGCTTCGCCCAGCACGCGGGCGATGGTGGTGACGATCCGGTTCACGCCGGCGTCGCTCTGCGGGATCTTGGTCTTGGACTGATAGAGCAGGTTGCAGCACTCGGTCTGGATGGCGTTCTGCAGCCAGTCGAGCCCGTGCACTTCGTCGAAGAACGCGCCGCCGGCCGTCACACCTTCCTGAAGGATGGCGCTGTCGTTGTCGTAGGCGACAAAGACGTTGCAGTTCTTGGAGGCCAGGGCCGTGGCCTGGCTTTCCTTGAGGTTTTCGGCCGCAACGCCCGGTTCCTGCTTGAATTTGAGCGTGATGGTGCTGCGGTTGGCGTTGAAGTTGACCGTAAAGGCCCGCCCGGCGGCCGAACACGCGGCATGGGGATTTTTGCTGTACTGCGTGAAGCTGCGCAGGCGGCCCAGAACTTTCAGCCGGCTTGCCAGATCCGTTTCCACCTGGGGCGCGAGCACGCGCTCGTCCGTGATCGTGGCGAAATAGAGCCGGCTTTTGGCGCAGGCCTCGATATAGGCGGCCACGGCCAGGTGGTCGCCATCGTCAAGCGCGTCCGCAAAAGCCAGGCCGTACCATTCGCCGGCGTCGGCCAGTTCCCCGGCGCATTGAAGCGGCGTTTCGGCGTCCATGCCGGCGATGAGCGGCAGGGCGTGCGCCTGCGTCATGCCCAGCCGGGCGGAAATGTCCGTGCCCGTTCCCGTGGGAACGGCGTGGCCGATTTCCTGTCCGGCCCCGGTTTCCAGGGTGCTGATTTCAAAATGATCCCCGCACCAGAGGCATCTGGCCCCTTCCGCCTCCAGGGCGGCGGAGATCACCGAGGCCACGCCGTTCAGGTTGGTCCGCCCCGTGAAATCCAGGCCGCTGACAGTGACGCCGCGCGTGTTGATCGTCAGGCCGAAGGAACCGTCCGTTATCCCGCTCCAGGCAAGGGCGTTCTTGTCCGCATCGTTGAGGAAGCCGCCCTTGAGCAGGGCCGGAGCATTTTCCTTCACAAAACGGCCTATGGCCAGAATGTAGGGGCGGGGCGTCTGGGAGAAGAAGAGATCCGCGGCCAGATATTCCGGCGCGGTGACGCCGAAATCCTCGGCCACGCCGCTGATGCCGGTGTAATACCGGATGCGCTCGGACGGATCGATGACGTCGCTCGACCCCGCGATGCAGAGCACGCCGAAGTTGCGCCTGGGTTTGGCTTTGGGCTGGAGATTGACGGATACGCGCACCACGCGATCCACGGCAAGTCCTGTGGTCATGTCGAATGACTCCTTTTTATCGCTGCGCCGTCACGGGGCTTGCGGGGACAAGCCCCGCGCCGGCGGGCGGTTGTGATTCTCTTCTCCGCCGGATCAATCCCCGCGGCGGCCGGCAGTTGTGCGCCGTAACCCGGAGCATTTTCACGTCGAAAAACGCCCTATGGATGGTGTGTGGGCTATAGGGGCACGGCAACGCCGTCGTGATTCGTGATTTTTCCCGTTGTCGCCTTAAGGTTGAGCACCGCCGCGCTCCGCGCCGTGACGCGACGGAAGGTCAGCGTCAGATCGGCCCTGGATCGGATGCCCGCGCCCAGCGGCACGGGCAGGCGCAGGATGCTCCCGGCCCGCACAAAGGCCAGGCCGGACGGGCGCAGGCTCGCCCGGTTCTGCGGCACGTGGAAGCCGGCGCAGAGCGCCCAGGCCAGATCGAGATGGTCCGGGCCGTACAGGGAAACCCGCACCGCGATCTCCTCGTGGCGGATAATTTCGTCGTGCCCTTCGCCCGCGCCGTTGTGCCGGATTTCAGGAAAGCCGAAGGGCTCGCACTTCACGATGCCGAAGGAACACCAGTTGACGCCCGCATCGGGCGCGCGCGGGGGTTCGGCCTGCGCGGCGGGGCGGACAAGCTCGCCCGGCAGACCTGTGACGGCCGCGATGATGTCGTGCAGCACGTCTTCCGCATCCTTCAGCCCCGGCGCGGGGGAAAGCTCCAAAAAGCCGCCTGTGGCGCTGTTAGCGGACATTGCCTTCCTCCTCATGGGGGGCTGCGCCCCCCGTATCCCCCTGAGTCCGCGCCGGGCAAAGCCCGTCCGCGTCCTTCGCCAATACCGCCAGGGCTTTGGTGAATCCGCCGTGTTCACGCCAGGGCTCGGCCCTGCGCACCCGATATGCGCCGCCGGCGTAATACACGCGGTCGGCCTTGACGGACGCGCCGCCGCCCGCGCCGAGCGGGGCCGTGGTGAAGATGAGAATGCAGTCCCGCACCCTGTCCTCTTCCGGCAGCAGTTCGCGCTCCCGGCCGGGCGCGGGTTGGATGTTGCCCCGTGCGGAAAAAATTTCCTCTTCAAGCCGGGCGCGCCCCTTGGCGTCCACGCTTTCAACGAGGCGGCCGTACGTGAATGCGCAACCGCCCATATCCGGGTCGGCGAGCAGGGCGGCAAAAGCTTCGTGCGTCATGTTCCCCTCCTTTTCACACCACCGCGCCGCCCGCGCCCGCCAGCCGCTCAAGCTGCTGAAAACGCCGGCCGTAGACGGTCAGGTTCCAGTGCCCGGCCGCGGGATCCACGGCGATGCCCGAACGCGTTACGGAGTGCGACACTCCGCCCACGCTGCGGCTTTCGGAGCTCACCGGCCCGGCGGCCGCCGCCATGCCGCCGCTTGCGGCGGCCTCGCGTTCCAGGCTGAGGTGATGGGCGACAAAAAAGCCCATGCCTTCCGGCAGCAGATCCCCCCAGCGTTCGGCCTTCAGCTGTTTGCCGGCCAGACGCAGAAAAAACTCCACCCCGGCTTCGGGAAACAGTTCTTCCGTGAACTGGGGAAAGGCGGCGCGAAAATCCCGTATGTTCAGCATTGTCCGCTCCTCTTCCTGCTTTTGCCCTGCGCGGACCGGCCGGCCGGCTCGGGGGATTCAGGGAATTCGGGGGATTCGGGAGGCGTTGCGCCCTCTTCTCTCGGCTCAAGCACGGCGCGGCCTTCTGCGAGGCAGGCCCGGAAAAACCAGTGCCCGCATTCCTCTTCGTTCACCGCGCACCGTCCGGCCGCGAACTCCCGCGCGGGAGCGCCCGGCCGCAGGCGCAGGGAAAAGGGCCGCACCACCCTGACGCCGCGCATCATTCGCCGTCCAGATAGCCGAGGGTTTCGGGATACACGAATTCCACATGCCCCAGCTTGCAGTAAAAGATCATGATCTGGTACAGGCCCCGGTATTCCGGCGGCGTGTTGCGCAGGGGCACCATGGGAAAACGCACGAAGCGGCCGTCGCGCGTATAGGCCAGGGTGCGATCCACGCCGCCCGCGCCGCGCCCGCTCAATCTGGGCAGGGAGCGGATTTCCAGGGGTTTTCCCGTCTCGGCGAAGGTAAGGCACTGTTCGGAAAGATAGGTGAGCAGGCTTGTGCCGCTGTGTTCGCCCAGGGGCTGGATCAGGCGGGCCATCTTGCGCGGACTGACGCGCAGTTGATCGGGCACCACGGCATAGGCGCTGTTTTTCCACACCTGGGCCAGCAGATCGTTGACCTCGTCCAGTATCTGCTTGGGACCCGCCGTTTCCCAGTTGAGGGCGGAGTTGCCGCGATAGATCTCCGGGTGGTTGATCAGGCCCACGGCGCCCACCTGGGCGTCGCCGACATAGATCATCTCGTCGATGTCCTGCTGGTATTTGAGGTACAGCCCCTCGAGCTTCTGGGAATCGATGTTCCTGCCCAGGGCCTTGGCGGCCTCCAGTTCCGGGAGGCTCCAGGCCAGTTCCATGGCCCAGAGATGCAGGGGCGAGGGCACCTTGCCGATGTCGAGCGCGATGCCGGGAACGGCCGTGCTGTTCTTGCCCACAAAGCTCTTGCCGGAAGAGCCCGTGCCGCCGGCCGCCGCGAAGGTGGACAGGGTGAAGCTGGAAATTTCATCCCCCATGCACACGTCTTCGCGCAGGTCGATGTCGCGGCCCCAGGTAATGGAGGTCAGAGGTTTGTTGAGCGCCTTGTCCAGGCGTTCCAGCTCCGCGACGAGAAACGCGCCGGTCGAATCGAGGGTGTGTTTGTCGTAAGTAAACATGGCGGCTCCTGAAGCTAGATGTTGAAGGAAATTTCCACGTTGCCCGAACCGTCGGCCGTGCCCATGAAGAAGCAGCCGGGCATGATCGTGCCCCGCGACGCGGCGATTTCACCGGCGTTGAAGCCGCCCTCGGCCGCAAAAACCACCTTGACCGGCGCGCCCTTGGCCGTGGCGGCCCCCTCGGCCGAAGACAGGCGCACGGTCATGTAGCCGCAGCGCAGCACGTCGGCCACGTTGCCGGCTTTCGCGCCGCCCGCGCCGAGGGCGTTGTCGCCTTCCGCAAAACTCTGTGCGGGAAAGGGCCGCACGAGAAAGCCGTAGACGGGCGCGTCGGCGTCCGTTGCCCTGATGAGCCTGCCTTCGGCGTCAAGCTGCACGGGCGCGCCGAAAGGCAGGGCCGCGCCGGTGACGGCCGGTTCGATGACCGCCCCGCTTTTGCGGGAAACGTCGCCGGGAATGCCGACGGGCATGCGTTCATGAATCACGGACATAATGAACTCCTGTAGGTTTACAGTGTTGCGCGATATTGCCGATTCAACTCATTGAGCCGGGCCGGGGTCATGAAGCCGCCGACGGGCGCGGCGTCGCCGGTTGCGGCAAGCGCCCCTGCCGTGCGCGCGCTGTTGCGCAGGCGCATGACTTCCGAAGCCGCGGCAAAGGCGGCGTCCAGGGTCAGGCAGTCGGCCCCGTCCACGCTGGAGCCGCGCAGACAAGCCTCGGCCGCGCGGCGCACGGCGGCGTCGCGCATGGCCTTGCGCAGGGAAGCACGTTTGATCAGGCAGGCCGGTTCGCCCGCTCGGAAGGCCAGGCCCGGCGCAAGGCTTTTGGCGGCCGCGATCAGCGCGGCGTCGGCCGCGCCCGGGCGGGTGTCGCCGGTTCTGGTTTTTTCTCCGTTTCGCGGGGCCGCGCCGCCCTCTCCTTCTTCAGGCGGCTCTCTCCCCTCTCCTTCCGCCATACCGCGCAGCAGGATGAGGATTTCATCCAGCTTGGCATGGATGTCGCCCCGCTCCGCATTCCCTTCCGCCGGGCCGTCTTCGTCCCGCACGGCCCGTGCAGAGGCGTTGTCCATAACTCTGCCGACTTCGGGATTGCTGAAAAAGCGCTCCCACATGCCGGGCTTTTTCGCCTGGGTCACACATTCCTCCTTGATGTTGAAGGTGCAGAACGCGGAAACGCCGCGCGGCGCGTCTTTTACGGCGCAGCGCGGGCCGCAGCGGCCCGCCCTGACCAGCGCAATGTGGTTGCCCACGATGCCGCGCTGCCGGCCTTCGCCGGGGGCCGTTTCCTCGTATTCCGCATCGTAGCCGCAGGAGATCTGCGCAAGCGCGCCGGCTTCGACCAGGGCCACGGCCTCCGTGTCCGTGATCAGCAGATCGGCCAGCAGCAGATCGGCCTCCGCGCCTTCGCCGCGCCGCAGGTTCTGCGCGACGCCCACGGCGACCTTTCGCCAGTTGGCGGGCGTAACTCCGCTTTCGGGATGGTTGAGGGTGACGGGTTTGCCTTCAAAGGAAGCCATCACCTCGGGAGCGAACAGAATTTCGGCGTCGCGCCATATGCGCAGCCTGCCGTCCGCGCCCGGCGTCAGATCGGGCAACTCGCGCGGCGCGTATTCCTGCGCGCCGGTGCGGGCTATGGGCACAC
>JAVBNZ010000038.1:0-24158 GCA_031551145.1 Desulfovibrionaceae bacterium
GCTTCGGCCTCACAGCAGCCTGGGCGGGTTACCCCCGGACATCTATCATGAACAAGGACTTTTAAAGGCAGCCTGATAAGGGTAAAGACAAGCTAAGAAATCGCTACTTCCTGTCCGAACAATGGGGACCACCTCTGTCAATCCAAGCACCATGCAAAGCTCCGGCGTTGTAGTCGGCAAGAGAGGCAACATAAATCTGAAAGTTCACACTCATGATTTTATCCTTTTCCTGTTGGTTAATGTTCGACCAATGAAAAAGGCGGCCAGTTGTTAGCTAGACGCCTTTTCGATGATTGAGCATTTTTATAGTGTGTATGATTATTCGTGTTTATAGTTAGGTGCAAAAAATCGCGTCACAGATTGACCGGTTGTAAGGCAATAAGCGTATTCATGTGTAAAACAACATGATACAAGATAATTGTGTAAGTTTGAGCCTTGTATTACATCCATATATGTCTCTTTCATCAGCTTGCGGAGGTATATACCTTTATCGCGTTCTGAGAGCTTTGAGATATCAGATTTTTTCATTTTGTTCTCCTTCTTCATTCTGGAATTTAGGCAAAGAAAAAGGCGACTCAGTAAAAACCAAGTCGCCTTAGATTGTTGGCTTGTGTGTTTTAGAGGCCGTTACTTAATCCAGCCCTTTTTGATGCCGATGCTTACGCCGATGATAGCGATAAGTGCAACAATCCCGACAAGGATAGTTCCAATGTTCATTACTTGCTCCCCCTTCTGTGAAGGTAGTACCCAAAAACCGAAGTAGTCGCGCCGACCAGTACGGCGAACCAGCTTTGAGGCGTGATAACCGCGCCCACAAGGCACCCTACGCCGAAGGTCAAAAACCATAATTCCCAATATTTCACTTTCCCTTTCTCCCATAAGATAGCAATTCCCGCCTTGCCTATCAAGGCTTGTGGAGTGCTGCTCTTAAAGCGCTCTCGAACTCGCCGGATGCTATGCCCTGCCACAATCCGGCATCCTTCTTCCCGTAGGCTTCCGGCGGATTCAGCAATATGCAGTTACAGGCAATTTGTGCTGTTCAAGAGCGCGAAAAAACAACAATCTCGCGTCTTTTTCCTTTGACTCTCTCTCGTTATTCGCGCTGTTTCCCGAAGGTTTTCCGTTCGTGTCGTGCGTGGCCCGTTGCGCTGAGCGGTAGCGAAGCGATGGAGGGCTATGTCAAGTTCTACAGAGATATCTCGGTAGATTGGCTAAAAAGAAAGGGACTCGCTTTTGAGGCTTTGTCCCTCTCGCAAGTCCCTTCTACCGAATTATCTCGGTAGATGTCAAGTTATTTTTCAAGTTATTTTGCTTTTCTCTCTAACCCCCTGTTCCCTTTAGGGTGTAGAGGTGTTTTTTCCATGAGTTCAACCCAATTTTCCGGGATTAACCACGAGCGGCCGACCTTGGTAGCGCCTGGAATTTTCCCTTGGGCGGCGTAGTCGGCTAAAGAGTTAGGTGTTTTGAATCCTAGCTTCTCAGCCGCTTCTTTCGTGGTGTAGTATCCGGGAAGAGTGGTCATGATTATCTCATATTATCAGAGCGTTTCACTTTATCAACAAATTCAGAAATAGTGCTATCTACTTCACGTTTAACGAAAGAAAATTCATCTTGCAGGCACATTTGATATACTTTCATATCATTAGCGAATCTCTCCACGTCATCTTTGCAGCTTTCTGCTTCAAACCTGCTCCAAAACTCTGAGTAGCTGTCCACACATGAGGGTTTTGTTGGTTTATAGCACATATTTGAAAGAGCAACGGAAGGTAGAGAAATAATAAACAAGAATACAGCAGTAACAACTAGTTTTGTTCGCATTTCTTCACTTCCATAGCCTTTCTTACCGCTTCTTTCTCGCCTCTTACTACCGCAAGCTCTGAAGCTTCTATTCCGTCACCTTGCCCATACCCTAACCAGAATGCCTGTGCTTGGCTTGACTTTATTCTCTGGTCTTGCGCTATTACAAGTTGCCCTTCGCGTCGTGCCAGTGCGTTTATTTCTATTGCTAGTCTTGGGCATTCATAAGATTCGTATTTTAAACCTGATGTATATGCGCCTGTTATTTGTGATGATGGAGTAGGCATGTTCGCACAGCCTGCCAAAACGAAAGCAGAAACAATGAGAAGCTTATGCATTTTTTGAGCCTTTATGCTTTGAACCGTGAATCATTAAAGCGGAAGAGCCTATTCAGTTGTATAAAAATTACCCATATCATGCGTCGGAATCGATTTTTTAAATCTATGTGGGTAATTTTTACCCATGTGTATACTTTTTACCCACATTGAAAAATTGAGCCCGCCAATTCCTTGACATGCCCTGCCCTCTGCCCTGGAAACGCCTGCTTTGCCCCCCTCTTTCCGATGCCGCAAGATAATCTATCTAGTATTGAGCTATGGAATATCAGCATGTTGCGACGTTCTAGTTGCAGAATTGGTTACGCGTCCATCAGACAGGAAGCGGCCCGGCTCCCTTTCCTTAAGCTAGGTGAGGTTGGAACTGAACCAAAAAGCTGGGCAGTAGGCATGGGGGAAAATATAAATAATAGTATAGCGTGTGCCCCTTCACATTTTTCACCCAAAACTTTCGCCCATCAGTATAGCACATTACAGGGGGCCGGTAAACAACCGTACCCTCCCCCGAACCTCCTCCCTTATAGTATACATGAAGATTCTTTATGAATCTTTAAAGATATATGTGTATACATAAAGATACTTATAGTTAATGTTGATTATTATTTTCTTTTAATATTATTCTTTATTCTTATACTTAACGTATTGATGAGTATTACTTAGCATTCTTTATAGTATCTTTATGTCTACTAAAAGATTCTTTAGGGGATTGTTCGCTTCTACCGAAGGTGGCGGTTAATTCCAATATCCTGAATTAAAAAGAAAAATCAATGAAAAATCAAATTATCAGGGGTCAATAAATTCAGTATGTTAGAAGCTGACCAAAGAAGGGAACCCCTCAACATCAACAGGGAGGTCTACCCTCAAAGAGGGCTGGTCTTCACCTTAACGTCCCCCTCATCATGCATCTTCAACCTTACCCTTATTCCTCACATTCTCTATGTATACTTTCTAATTAGTACCTCCTCCTCAGCTCTGAGCGAAGGAGAAAGGAAGGGCCAGAATGATTATTCTCTCCCTGATTCCCTGTTAAGGTGAACCTCTTCTCAAGCATTGCCGGGTTTCGTGAGTATAGATTCACGTCCTCCGGCAATGCCCCTCAATCGGCCTGTGTTAATTGCTTCTCCCTCAGAGCCCTCATCCGCTCGGCGCGGCGCTCTCGTTCCTCGGGGGAGATGTTGCGCTTCTTCTTTTTTCTTGCTGTGATGTACTGAAGCAGCGGACACCACTCAAATTCCTTGCCGCAACCGCTGAAATCCGGCCCGTTGCACGCGACGCACTTGGCCTTGATTGCCCTGGCGGCGGTAGAAGCTGCCTTCACCCCTTCCTCCGGCTGCCTGCCGAAGCGGTAGGGCCACAGTTCACATCCCTGAACGGCGCATTCCTTCACCTCTCCGCGGCTTCCGTCCGCACAGTCGAGGCACTTCAACCTGACGGCCTGAAGTGGAGTCAAATCAGAACCCATAATGACCTCTTTTCTGAAAAATTTCCCGTTAGCTTGAGGCTCCACAGCCCCGAAAAAAGAAAACCCGACTCATAGGCCGGGCAGACTTTCTTCGGGGCTGCTTTGCGAATTAACGGCGGGCGTAGTTCAGCCCTCCCGACCGCCCCGCGCCGGTGGAGAGCGTGACAAACTCAAACTTCATGGGGTCAACGACGCTGCCCGCAGGCAGCCTTATACTGGCCCCGGTGGCGCTGGTGAAGGCGCGCAGCTCTTCCTTGAGCAGCCCTTCACGGCGCTGGACGATTTTCTTGTCCGCGTCCACGCCCATCTGTTCCACCCAGTGCCCCACGGCCATAGCCAACACATCCAGCCTGTCATCCTTGCCGAGAGAGCCCCTGTCGCGGGTAATACGGCTCATCTGGTAGAAGAGCTGGTACTTGAACGCCTGCTCGGGCGGTAGTTTCTTGGTGGATTCGTAGTCCCACTGGATGACCTCGCGGTTCACAACAAGTCTGTGCTGGTTCATAACCGGCTCAAGCGTGTCGATGATGCGTTGTTCTTTCTGGCGGCTGTGCTTTACCTCCTCGACCTTCACCGGGTGGATGCGTGTGAAGAAGGGTTGAATCAACTTGGTGAACATGCCGTCGCCAAAGTTGGCCTCTATGATGACGTGGTTGACCTTTTCCTGCTTTGCCAGCTTGGCGATGCTCTCAAGCGTCGAATCTCCGTAGCCGTCGCTGTAGGCGCGCAGGGCAGTGAGGTAGAGGTAGCCGTTGAGCATCTTGACCACGCACACAGCCGTCTCGTCAGCGCCCCTGCCCGCCGGGTCAATCGCCATGACGGAGCCGGTGTAGGGAATCCACCCTCCGTGAATATGGGCAACGGAGTGATAGCGGTCGCCGTTCAGGCCGACACAGGGCAGGTCGTTGATGACGTTGCCGATACCGGAGGCCCATATTGGTTTTTCCGGCGCATCGGTAGTTGACGTGCCCATCACAATTAAATCCTTGAGCTTGAGCGGGTATCGCTCGGCGTCAGACAGCCGCGTGTCCAACATGAATTGCAGCCTGAAGCCAGACCTGCCGTAAGAAAGCTCGCGCTCAAGCAGGTCTTCGTCCGAAAATCTCTGCGGGTCGGTGCTGCGCCCTGCCAAGTGGGGGTTGACCACGATGGAGATGTGGTCAAGCACGATGACCTTGCAGCCCAGGCCCACGGTCAGCACGGCGACGCGCTGGTAAGGCATGGCCTGAGAAAAGGTATCCAGCACCTTGCGTAGGGTAATGAAGGCGACAACCTGTGTATCCAGCCCTTCAAGCATGGTGACGGCCTTATGCCTGCGCCCGGCCCCGCCCGCCTTGGACTCTCTGATGAACTTGTCAATCCTCCCGGCCAACGGTTCTATGCCTCGCTTGAGCAACAGCTTGCCGTAGCTGGTGTTGGCTTCGGCGTTGCGCTCCTTCATACGGGCCACGGTGGCGAAGTAGCGGTCACGGCCCCGGTCAATCATTTCGTTTTCGAGTTCCATCTGGCGGTCAAAATCGTTCGTTTTCATATGTTTCTCCTGTTATTTCAATATGTTGACCTTGTTGAAAAAAGGGCGCAAAAAAGCCCGGCTAAACCGGGCGGTAAAAAAAGTTGGCGGGCACTAAGGCACGAGGGAGGCTAGGGGAGACGGGAGCGCGTGGAAAAGGGGGAGGGAGAAGAAGAAAGGAAGCGAGGGGGAGGGAGAAGGATAAGGGGCGGTGGGACTAAACACAGGCGGGAGATGACGCAAGAGCATGTAAACCGGAATGTTGGTAAAACACCTCCTTACAGCAAACGGGGTTAGTCTCTATTCTATGAGAGCGTGTAAGGAAAAACGGAAATAGTGTAGCAGAAATGATATGCCAGTCAATGCAACACTCTGAAAATATTCAAGCTTTATGCCTTAGTGAATAAAAGTACAAGATGGGCTATGAGATAACCCCGGAAGTGAGAAGTTGGTTGCATTTTCGGTTACAGGCTAGTAGCTTAGTTACACATTGCATATAGTTTTTACGTGTAATTGCAGTATGATAATTAAAGCGCTAAAGACCGCATGTCGGGATAGGGCGTTCGGCGAAAAAGCCGCAAGGCGACTGTTTCAGACGCAAAAGTGTATCAGGGGGGCGGACATGGGCGTACGCGCACTGTTGTGCATCATTGCCGTGAGTTTTCTGCTGCCGGCCTGCGCCGCGCAGACGGACGATCCGCGCCGGGGCGGGCTGTTCGGCTATAATCCTCAGGGCTACGAGCGGCGCATTCAGGATCGCGAAACCAGACTGAAAGCGAGCAGTGACGCGGCTTCGGCGGAAAAGGAGGAACAGGCGCGCCTGGAGGCTTCCGTGGCGACGCAGGAGCAGCAAAGAGGCGCGATCCACATAAAACTCGCCCAGATGAACGCCGAACTCGCCAAAACGCGGCGCGCACTGGACGAAACCAAGGCAAAGGACGCCCGCTCCCGGAGTTCGCTGGACGATCTGCGCCGGCGGCATGCGGATCTTTCCGACCGGCTCAACAATCTGGAATCCCGCGCGGGCGACCCGGCGGCCACGGCCGAAAGCGAGCGCCTGAACGCCGATATCCGGCGCCTGGCCAAGGATGCCGCGACCCTGGGATCGCTGTAGGCACGGGCGGGCCGTTGCCGCGAAAAACGCCGGATGCGTCATTTTCCCATCGGGCAACAGAGCGCGATCACAATGCGGGCATCAGGACGGAAAAAAGCGATATGCTGATATGTTGCCGAAGTTATTCTGTTTCTGCGTTCGCAGCACAGCTGTAAAGCCGTCTGTAAGCATCGCGGCCGGCTTGACTTTTATTCAAAAATATCGGACTATAAACCGGCACGATCTGGAACGGCTTTTGCGCTCCGCCGTACAAGAGTACAGTCGCGGTACATTTTACCGCGATGATATTTCAAGAAGGAAGGCATTATGAAAGCTCTGGCGATGATTGTTTTGCTGGGCGTGATCGGGGGCTGCGCCCCGAAAAGCGTGCCGCTTACCGAAGAAAGCATGAATGAATGCGACCGCCTTGTGCGTATGACGGAGCGCGTGTATCTGGACAAGACTCCCGAAGAGGTGCTGAATGCCGCGGCGCGGCTTTTTCAGCTTGTGGACGGCGGCTATACCGTCACGTATACGCCCGACGGTCTGACCGCGAAACGCACCTGGCCGGTTACCGAGGCCGCGACCGAAGCGCCCGCCGACGGCAGCGATACATGGCTGCTCACCGTCAAGAAGGTGCGGGTATGCACGGGCGGTCCCAAGGTCGGGGTCGTCTACGGAGTGGAAGGCGATCCGTATGAGGAAGTGCGCGGCGTTACGGAAGAATGCGGAGACAGCGTGCCCGGCATCAAACTCGTTGCCTACCACATTCCGAGCGTGTACGGCCAGGGCATCGTTCCCAGCGAATGCTTCGCCCAGCCCCTGTTCAGCCCCGGCGTGAGCAGGTTCACCGTCACTCCGGCGATTTACCGGCTCTTTTTCCAGCGCATGGACTATCTGCTCGGCAAATCCGCCCAATGGACGGACTGCAAGAGCTTCAGCGACTATATCCGCAACAACATTCATTACCGCGATCAGTTCAGCGTAATCAACTTCCAGGGGCACCTGGACGGCCTGTGCTACCTGGCCAAGGATCGTACGCCCTAGCCGGCATATCCCGCGCACCATAACGAACAGGCCCCGTTCTCCCTCCGGAGGACGGGGCTTTTTTGCGGGCACTTTGCTTTCACGGGAACGGGTTTGCGGCAAAGCCCGGGGCCTGGACTCCCGCCCGCGCGGGGACGGCGGAGAAAGAGCGCGGCGCGCGCTACATCGTGCCGAGGATGTTCTGGAGCACGTTCGCCATGTCCTCGATGATGATGGGCTTGGAGAGATAGTCGTTCATGCCGGCGGCCAGGAATTTTTCCGGATCGCCGAGCATGGCGTTGCCCGTCATGGCAACAATGGGAATGTGGCTGGGATAACGGCCCGTGGTGTCGTTGCGTATCTTCAGGGTGACGTCGATGCCGCTCATGCCCGGCATCAGAATATCCATGAACAGGAGGTCGAATTCTTTCTTTTCCAGCAGTTGCAGCGCCCCGGTGCCGTCTTCGGCCCCTTCGGCCTCATAGCCCATCTTTTGCAGGATAAGCACCACTATCTGCCTGCTGGTGGGGTCGTCATCCACCACGAGTATACTGCCCTTGGCATTCCGTCGGCCGGGCAACGCGCTTTGATCGTAGAACATCGGCGGCATGCCGTCGCTCAAGTATTCCTCGTCCATTACTTCCAGCGCGAAGGGCAGCATGAGGTGCATTTCCGTCCCCCTGCCCTGTTCGCTCATAACGCAGAGTTCGCCCTTCATGAGCTTCACATAGCCGGTGACCATGGCCAGACCGAGGCCCGCACCGTCGCGTGCCGGAGAGCCGGCCGAGGCGAATTTGCCGAAAAGGCCGGCCAGTTTCGCGTCGGAAAGGCCGAGTCCCGTATCCGAGATCAGAATATACACCGCGGCCCGGTTGAGCTTTTGCGTTTGCAGGCGCGTCACCCGCACCTCCACGCCTCCGGATGCCGTGTATTTGACGGCATTGTAGACCAGATGCGTCAGTATGCGGCGCAGCAGCGCGGGATCGCCGGCCAGTTCCTCCGGCAGTTCGGGATCGATTTCCCAATTGTAGGAAATGCCCTGCATTTCGGCTTCCGCACGGAAGGGCTCCAGTGCTTCGGAAAAAAATTCCTTCGGCTTGAAGCGCACAATGTCCGGGTGCAGGGAAAGCGCGTCCACTCCCGATATGCTCAGCATGTAGCCCAGGGTATCGAGCAGACGCTTGCTGTAGGAATAGGCGGAGTTGAGCGCCTGGGCGCGATCCGTCTCCACTCTGCTTTGTATGCCCTGCTGAAGGGTGAAGAGTATGCTGTTGAGCGGTTTGCGCAGATCGCGCGCCAGCAGGGAGAGAAATTGCTCCTTGGCCTGAAGGGCCGCCACGGCCTGATCGCGCGCCCGTACGACGGCCTGTTCTTCGACCTTCAGTTGGGTAATATCCGCAATCCAGAAGAAAAGTGCCGGGCTGCCGTCATACTCGGTGGGAACGCAGGACAAGAGAAAATCGCGTAGCGTGCCGTCGTTGGAAACGAACTGGAGATGCTTGCCCCGGATTTCCGGAAGAGGATCGGAAGCGGGATTTTTGGAGAGCATGGGGCTGAAGGGGGCCAGGGCGGACTCGTTGCCGTACCGGGCCAAAAACTCTTCCAATGCAAGGTTGGCGTAGAGCAGTTTGTTGCCGTGCGCCAGCCCCACGGCCACGGGCAGGGCGTCCAGCACCTGTTCGAGCTTGGCGCGTTCGGCAGCCAGCTTGGTCTCCGCTCCGCGCAGGCGGCGCATGTCGCGCGCCAGACCCAGCAGGCCGGGGCGTCCGCCCAGCGTGATGCGGCGCAGCTCCATTTCGCAGGGCAGGCTTTCTGACGCCCCGTCCCTGAAGTTCCAGTCAAAGGTCGCGCTGCCGAGGCGCAACGCTTCGCTCTGGTGGCGTTCCATCTCTTCCGAACTGAGGCGGCCGTTGGCCTGGAGTGTGGGAATGAAACGGGAGGGATCGCGCAAAAACAGTTTTTCATCGTCAACGCGGAAAAAGGCGGCGCAACGATCGGCGCAGTCCACGAGCCGGAAATGTTCGTTCCATACAAAATATACGCCGCCCACGGCCTGGGTGAGCGCCGCGAGCATTGCCCGCTGATCCGCGATCAAGCCCACGTCGCGCAGGGTCAGCAGCACGCCGTCGGGCGCGCCGGCCGCGAACAGGGGCGTGACGCCGAATTCCGCGAGCACAAGGTTTCCGTCCCGGTTGCGCATGAATCCGGTCACGGGATTGAGCGCGTTTTCATCCCGGCAGGCCTGATACACGGCGCGCAGGCTTTCATGGCCGTGCCCCGGAGGAAAGAGCAGCAGGTTTTCCACGCGGGAGCCCGCAGCTTCCCTTTCCGTAACGCCCAGCAGGGAGAGCGCGGCCGTATTGGCGAGACGGACGACACCCCCGGCATCCAGGCGCAGGCAGCCGTCCGGCATGGCGTGGAGAAGCTCGTGCTCGGTATTTTTTTGCCGGGCGAGCAGTTCGTCGTAATTTTTCGTGCAGTTCCGCAATTTTTCCAGCGCGGCGGCAAGGGCCGCGTGCAGCAGGGCCGCGCGGCCGGCCGGCGCCTTTTCTCCGTCCCGGGCCGCCGCAGCGCGCAGTTCCGGTTCCAGTTCCGCCAGGGCCAGTTCGCCGCCCGCGCGCAGATGGCGCAGGCTGTCTTTCAGCAGCAGGAAGAGCGCGGCCCCGAGCAGCAGCAGAGGCAGAAGCGCGGCAAGCAGCATGCGGTCGCCGATGCTGCGCTGAATGCCCAGCGCGTTCGCCTCGCGGAAGGAAGCCACGATGGTCCAGCCGGCTTTCGGCAGGGGCGCGAACGCGGCCAGACGGCGTTCGCCCGACCAGTCATACCGTATTTCCCCCTCTTTGGCGCGCAGTATTTCCCGCACCCAGGGTTCTTCGGCCAGACTTATGCCCACCAGTTCCGGCCGGGCGGAGTGGAAAAGCAGCCGGCCGGCGGAATCCAGCGCAAAGGCTTGTTCGGTGTCGTCGCGCAGCGCGATCATGGTCTCGAGGGAAAGGTGCCGGAGATTGAGATGTCCGGCCAGCATGCCCGACGGCTGCCTGCCGTTGAACACGGGTTCGGCCAGGATGAACACGGCCTCGTTTTTGTCGGAGATATCGGGGCCGTAGAGCGTTCTCCGGCCCTGCGCGGCCTCCTGAAAAGCGACATTCAGGCTCTGGAGGCCGGCGTCCTCCGCGACGATAACGGATTTGCCCCTGCCGTCCAGCAAGCTGAAGGAAAGATCGAAATCGGCATCCGGATGGGCGCGTGCGGAAATATTCGTCAACTGTTTGCGGGCGAGTTCGCGTTCCGTCCTGCCCGCTCCGGGGTCAACGGCCGCCGTGACGGCGGGAAAGGCGGAGATGAAATATACGGTGGCGCGTGCCTGGGCGAAAACGTGTTCCACACTCAGCGCGATTTCGGCGCAAAGCTGTTTGCGTTGCGCCTGTGCGTTCTTGTGGAGAATTGCATCGCTGCTTTGCCCGACAAAGAGCACGACCGCCAGGATGCCGGCCAAGGTGAGAGAAAGTACGGCAGGAACTCGTTTTGACATTGAGATGCATCCTGAAAGCAGTACAAAAAAAATATTCCGCTGCCGCGCGAATGTTAAAAAACACCGGCGTAATAATATAACTTATACTGTAGCAAAGCCTTCCCGTTTCGGCAACAGCTCCGTCTCAGGCCTCCCGGCACCACCAGATCACACGCCCGATGATGCGCACGGAATCCGCCAGATCGCCGCGCAGATCGACCTCTATGGGATTGTAGCGCGGATTGAGGCTGCGCAGCACCAGATGCAGGCCCGGCAGAGTCTCCACCTCCTTGATGTAGATTTCGTCATTCACGCCCACGGCATAAAGGGCGTGCCCGTAAAGGCGGGTTTTGCCCCGATCGATGAGCACCATGTCGCCGTGGCGTATTTCCGGTTCCATGCTGTCGCCGGTCACGCGCATAAGCACCATGTGATCCGGGTTGCCCTTGCGGCACAGCCAGTCGGCATGAAAGGCATAATGCCCCACGGCCTCCCCGCCGTTTTCCAGGCTGCCGCCCCCGGCCGCAAGCCGGGCCGAAACCAGGGGCACAAGCAGAAGATCCGGCTCGTCGGCGCGTCGTTCCGCCTTGGCGGCATGATGCGCCCCGACGGACGGCTTGTTGCCGGGGCGCATGGGGCCGCGTCCGAAAAAAAGCCAATCCGTGGATACGCCCGTTTTTCCCGCCACGAGGGGGATCCAGGCGCTGGGAATTTTACCCCCGCCGCGCGCGCGGGAAAGCGCCTGATGCGTGATGCCCAGAAAAGCCGCCAGGGCCGCATCCGAAGGACAGCCCGCCGCTTCTTTCAGACGCTGCAGAATGTGTTCCGGCCTGAGTTCGGGAAGTGTCATTGCCTGCTCCGTGTTGTGCTGTTGTACCCGAAGCGGGGCGTTGCGCCCGGCCTTCGTAAAATCGCCGTCTGCCTGCGTGACGGATTGTGTTTATATAATATGGTGATATATTAGATAAATTTTGGGAAAATGTATTCCCCGTTCCGGGGAAGATCGCCGCATTTTTGTATGAACACGTATTTTTTTACGAAAAAACATCAAATTGCTTTACTCGGAACATGCTTATCTGTATACACTTAAACTAAGGATTCATCAACAAAAAATTGATGACTTCATTGCATGTTTGTTAATTTTTAGTTGACAAACATGGTGAAATTGAGCAATTTTTCATTGAAGATTTTGCCGCGCAGCGGTATATAAGGAGAAAGCGATGTCTGTCAGCGAAGATCTGCAGGGAATACACGAAGCGCTTGAAAATCTGACGATCCACATAGCGCCGCACCGGCTTACGGACGAGGAATGGGCTTTTTTGCGGATTCTTGGGGACAATCTGTCTTCTCTGGCCGAGCAGGCCGACAGGCTCGAGCGGACCTTGTCGCTGCCTCTGCACGGCGGAGAATGAGCAGCGCGGCGAACCTTGCCGCCGCGCTGAAAGCCGGATAGGATTCGTTCCCCGGCCGCATTGCGCGGCCTTCGCCGCCGCTTTCGGCGGGAGGGGAGGCGGAAATGGAACTTTTTGAAGCCGTCATAAGTTTGGCCGTGTTTTTCGGAGCTTTGGCCCTTGTGGGCTGGGCACGGCGTCACGGTTTCGGGCTTGTGCCGGGAGGATGAGGCAGTCGCCTGGTTTTTCTGGAGAAAAACGCAAAACCGGGGCCGGGTGCACGAAGTCCATGCGAATCGCAGGGCCGCGCCGGGAAAGAGAAGCGGAACCGTTGAATCCATCGTCTTTCCCGGCGGCCGCTGCAGACCCGCCCGATGAAGCCCCCCCCCGGCTACGGGCACGCGCTCACTTGCCTTCCTTTTCCACTTTCATTAAAAGTACCAAAACGCGCCGTTTCGCAGCCGCGCTCCTTTCCCGCCGTGTCCACAACTCAAGCCAAAGGAAGAAACACAATGGCCAACATGCTGAACTCCCTGGAAAAAATTCTCCTTATGGGCCCCGGCCCCTCCATGGTGCACAGCGCCGTGTACGCCGCTCTGGGTAAAGACACCATAGGCCATATGGATCCTTCGTTCATCGCGCTCATGGATGAGATCAAAGAACAGTTGCGCATCCTGTGCCGGACCAAGAACACCGTGACCATGCCCATGTCCGGCACGGGCTCGGCGGGTATGGAAACCTGCTTCGTCAACCTGGTGGAGCCGGGCGACGCCGTGCTTATCCTGCAGAACGGCGTGTTCGGCGTGCGTATGGCCGACGTGGCCGGCCGCCTCGGCGCAGAGGTGGATGTGCTGGAATTTGAATGGGGTACACCGGTCGTGCCGGACGAAGTCGCCAAGGCTCTGGGCAAGAAAAAATACGTCCTGGTGGCCGTGGTGCATGCGGAAACCTCCACCGGCGTGTGCAACCCCGTGGAAGCCGTGGGCAAACTGGTGAAGGAGCACGGCGCGCTGTACCTGGTGGACGGCGTGACCAGCCTCGGCGGCATGGAAGTGGCTCTGGACCGCTGGCAGGTGGACGCCTTTTACAGCGGCACGCAGAAATGCTTGTCCTGCCCTCCGGGCCTGGCGCCCGTTTCCTTTTCCGAACAGGCCCTTGCCAAGTTGAAAAGCCGCAAGACCAAAGTACCCAACTGGTATCTCGATCTCAACATGATCGTGAACTACTGGGAAGGCAACACCCGCGCCTACCACCACACCGCGCCCATCAATATGAACTACGGCCTGTACCAGGCCCTGCGCCTCATTCTTGAAGAAGGCCCGGCCGCGGTGTATGAACGGCACGATGCCATGCACAAGCGCCTTGTCTACGGCCTGGATGCCCTCGGCTTCAAGATGTATGTGAAGGAGGAAGCCCGCCTGCCCATGCTCAACGCCGTCATCTGCCCTCCGGGCGTGGACGAGGCCAAACTGCGCAAACAACTGCGCCAGGAGTACATGATCGAAGTGGGCAGCGGCCTCGGGCCCCTGGCCGGCAAAATCATCCGCATCGGCCTGATGGGCGAGACCGCGCGCAAGGAGAACGTCAACCGCCTGCTTGCCGCCCTGCGCGAAGTGGTGTAGACCCGCTCTGCCGTCTTTTTTCCCTCTGCCCGCGTCAGAGCGTTTTTTTATTCCGGTCGAGTGCCGTACGAGCACACTCCCTTCATAAAAAAGCGTTTTTTCCCGGCGGAAGAAAAAAATCCACGCGGCCCGACCGTTGATACTCTGTTGAACAGGCGCTCCTGAAGCATCTTCGGGGGCGCTTGTCTTTTCAGTCGACATTTTCCCTGTTGAAAAGCTCCAGGCGGTCGCAATAGCGCTCGTCCCGCTCGCGGCGCAGCTTTTTTGCGCCTTCTTCCCCGTATTCATAAAAGCCTTTGCCGCTTTTCAGGCCCAGCCGGCCTTCGGCGACCATTGTCCGCAACAGGCCCGCCGGCGCGTATTGCTCATTCTTCAGTCCTTCCCGCAGGGACTCAAAGACGGCCAAAAATACGTCCAGACCGCCCTGATCCGCGATTTCGCACGGCCCGTATGCTCCCAGGCGAAAGCCGAAGGAGGATTTGACGATGCGATCCACCTCTGCGGGCGTCGCCAGGCCTTCGTCAATGATTTTAAATGCCTCGGCCAGCATGGCGAATTGGATGCGGTTGCCGATAAAGCCCGGCCCGTTGGAGCAGCGGGTGCCGTATTTGCCGAGCGCCTCGACAAGCGCCAGGCTTTTCCGCACCACATCCTCGTGTGTTGATGCGGCCGGAATCACCTCCACGCAGGGGGTGAGCTGGGGCGGATTGAACCAATGCGTGCCTATCACGCGCTCCGGGTGCTTCGTCGCTTCGCTCAGGCGGTTGATGTCGAACGAGGAGGTATTGCTGGCCAGGATGGCGTCCGGACGCGTCCATTCCCCAAGCTGCGCGAACAGGGCGCGTTTGACGGCAATATCCTCGGCCGCGGCTTCAAATATGAAATCCGCCTCCCGCGCGCAGCCTTCCTGATCGGTGCTGAAGCGCATGCGGCCTGCTGCTTCTTCCGCCTCCCGCGGGGTAATGATGCCCCGTTGCAGCAGGGGCGCCGGATGGTCGCCGGCGGCGGCGCGCGCCTTGCGCAGAGAGGATTCGCTTCGCACGGCAATGTCGACGCGGAAGCCCCGCAGGGCGGCCTGCCGGGCAATGCCCAGCCCCATGGTTCCCGCTCCTATGACCATAATCTTCATGACTGTCCTCGCATGGTTTCCGTTCCGCATTTTGTGAAAAGCGGCGTCCGGATGCGTCCGCCGTTGTTCCGTTTCCCCATGGACACGGGTATCCCGAAGGGGCGGCTTCTGTCCAGGCGCACGGAGGGGCGTTCCCGCCCGCGAAGGGCCGCGTCCGCCGCCGGGCCTGCCGGCGCGGAATGGTGTACCATTTCATAATAATGTGATAATAGATATTGCATAATAGAATATATATGCATTTTCGAGTTCAGAGTATGGATATTATAAAAAAAATTTTGGCATTCCGTAAAATAAAAGTAAATAACTATGCATATTGTATGATGGTATCGCGTACATCACATTGCATAACATTTTTGAAGCGGATATTATCGTCATAGTTATACCGGTTCACACGGTACATCAGTCAAGTCTCAGGAGCACGCGGAGATCTTTTCATGAAGACGCCTACTATTCAGGATATTGCGCGTATAGCCGGCGTTTCCACAGCTACGGTCTCGCGCGGCATACACGAACCGCATCGTCTGTTGCCCCACACCCTGCAGAAAGTGCAGGAAGCCATGGCCCGGCAGGGATATATCTACAACGCCCTGGCCGGGGACCTTTCACGGCGCAGATCTTCCATTTTCGGTCTTTTCATCCCCACCGCGGGATGTGCCAAGCTTACCGTTTCCGCTGTCGCCTTTCAGGAGGAGGTGCACAAGCACGGCTTTCCCTCCATCGTGAACAACACGTTTTTTGATGTAACACTGGAGCGCAGCCAATTGCGCCAGTGTCGCGAACGGGCTCTGGCCGGGCTTGTCTTTGTGAGCTATCTGCAGCGGAACGAAAGCGCGATTTTCGACATCGCCGGCCTGGAGACCCCCTGCGTATTTTTGTGGGACACGCTGGAAGGTACGCCCTATAACTACGTGGGCATAGACAACTTCGGCGCCGCTTACGACATGACCCGCTATCTGCTGGAGCTGGGACACAGGCGCGTTGCGTTCGCCGGATCCATGCTCAACACGGTGAGCCGCGTGCGCAAGCTTTTCAACGGGTATTCGAAAGCTCTTGAAGAACGGGGCATCCCCCTGCGTGAGGAGTATATCGTGGAATACCGGCCCGAAGTGGAAAACGGGCGTCTGGCCATGCATGCGTTTCTTGCCCTGCCAGAACCGCCCACGGCCGTGTTCTTCACCGGAGACATGCCGGCCGTCGGCGCTCTGACCGCCTGCCGCGAAGCCGGGTTGCGCGTGCCCGAAGACATGAGCATAGCGGGTTTTGACGACATCGACTTCGCCGCACACGCGTATCCCCCGCTGACCACCGTGCATGTGCCCGCCCGGGAAATCGGCGTTGTCGCCGGGCGCGACCTGCTTGAACGGCTGAACAGCAAAAGCGCCGTCCCCTTTCAACACACGTTGCCCACGCCGTTGGTTATCCGCGAAAGCTGCGCCCCGCCCAAAGCGGTGTAATTCGGCAATGCCGGACCGCCTGCGGGAACTCGCGGGCGAATTCACGGCGCGGCGGGCGCAGACGGCGATCTCAAAGCGAAAGCATGCCGATCCGGGCATGAAGACACGCGGGAAAATCCCCCCGGTCTATCGGTTCGACGGCGGCGGAGCGCAGGAGCTGCGGATGACGAGTTCCGTATCCAGCAGGCAGCGGCGGGGTTTGCGCGGAACTTCGCTTGCCATCATTTCCAGAAGGAAAGTCATCCCGAGCCTGCCCACCTCGATGCTGGGCACACGGATGCTGGTGAGCCCCGGAGAGATCAACGAAGATATTTCATCGCCGTCAAAGCCGCAGAGGGAAATGTCTTCAGGCACGCGCAGGCCCCGCTCCCGCAATTCGGACATGACGGAAAGCGCCATGTGGTCGCAGCCGGACAGGATGGCCGTTGGAGGCCGTTGCAGAGAAAGCAGGTGCTCGATCGCTTCTTTGGCGAATTTCGGCAAAGGTTCTCTGAAGAACACCAATTCGGGATCATAGGGGATCTTGTGGGTCGCCATCGTGTCCCGGTAGGCCGCCAGGCGGAGGCGCGTGCGGTTGTTTGTCTCCATGGGCGGCAGAATAACGGCTATGCGCCGGTGTCCCATGGAAACAATGTAGTCCAGGGCATTGCGTGCGCCCCGGTAATTGTCGATGCCCACGCAGCATATGCGGGGGTTTTCCGGTTCTTCCCAGAGCACCGTGCAGGGGATGCCGCCCGCGTGGAGCTCCCAGACCAGATCGGCGTTGCTGGGATCAAAGCCGGCCAAAATGACGCCGCCCACGCGCTGTTCAATGCATTGCCGCAGAATGCTCCGCTCCAGCTCGGGCTTGTAGCGCGTGCAGCCCACAAAAAGCGGGGTATTGTGCTCGAAGGCCACTTCCTGAATGCCGGAAAGCGTATGCGCGAACACGGCAATCGACTGGCTGGGGATACTTACGGCAACGACCGAGGAGCGCCGCTGCGCGCCATCCGCCGACGAAGAGGCGGGCACGTAGTTGTGGGCGAGCATGATCTGCTGCACCCGCTGCAGAGTAGTGGGGCGAACCATGTGCGGCGCATGGATGCAGCGCGAAACGGTGGCGGGGGAGACCCCGGCCAGTTCGGCGAGTTTTTGGACGGTGACGGCCGACATATTCCCTCTCCTGAACATTTGCGCCTGAAGTGGTCGAGTACCGACGAATGAAACCCGGCCTGCGATCTCTCCGCAACGGAGTTTTCGGGGAAAATCCCCGCAGGACGCTTTTCGCAACGCGAACGCACCCAGAAAAAAGTCGCACTCCGGAAAATATGTCTCCCCGGCTTTTCGCGCCTGTATGCCTGCCGTGTTGCGGACGGAACCCCTCAACACGGGTCGGTTAGCCGGCAGAGCGCAAAAAACGGCGGGAGGATGAAAGGGCTTACACCGTTGTTGCTGTAAGAACGTTTGAAATGAAAGCGCTTACTTTGTTAGGGGAGATCAAGTCGCTTGTCAACATCCATTTCCGATTCTATATCAGCCGGCGTTCAGGGCCGGCGCAGGTCGGCAAGCAGTTGTTCCCGTGCCGGGCGCAGGGCTTCCAGAGGGGGGAGATTTTCCAACAGGCGGCGCAGATGTCCGGCCTCGGCAAGGGCCGCGCGGCTTTCCTCGAAGCGCAGATCATACTGCCAGGTGCCGAGCAGCACGCGGAAATCGTTCACGCTGCGCAAATCGGCATAGGCGGCCACGCGCCGCGTTAGGGCGTCCTCTATGACTTCCGGATTGTACAGGGCGGGATCGTCCTTGACGTTCAACAGGGCCACGGCGGAGCGCTCCCCCCCGTCTCCGAGCTGTTCCGCGAAGACGCGGCAGATGTCGAGTTTGTCGGCGTCGCGCACGGCGTCGGCGATCAGGCGCACGTCTTCCGGCAGGTCGGGGGGCAGGGCGTAGCGGTTGTGCAGGATGACGGCGCCCAAAACCAGACGGCGCAGGGCCGGGCTTTCAGAAGCGAGCGCCCGTTCTTCTTTCAGCAGCCTGACCGCATGGCGTCCGTGGTCGACGGAACGCTTGTCGCTGAAGGTGCGCCAATGGAAGAACTGCGGAAAACGCGCCAGATCGTGATACAGGGCCGCCAGCAGCGCGGCGTGTTCCAGCAGGGCGGGGTCATGTCCCGCAAGGCGCAAGGCGCCCGTCCGCGCCAGCCGGCGGGCGTGGGCAAGCACATTCAGGCTGTGTTCGTATTTGAGCCGCAGGGGCGCTGCGTCTTCCCGTTCGCGGGCGAGAAAACTTTCGAAAAAGCTTTTGAAAAAATCTTCGTGATCGGAAATATCCTGCATATCCTCTTCCTTGTGGAAGTCCTTGTAGCTTTGTCGCTGAAATAATGCAACAAAACCCGACTTGAGCGGCTTTCGCGCTTTTGCTATGTACGGACAACACCATCTCAGCGGGGTTTGCATGTCCGAATTTGTTCATCTGCACTGCCACACCGAATACAGCCTGCTTGACGGCGCCATACGCATCAAGGACCTCTGCGCCAGAGCCAAGGACGGCGGCATGCCGGCCGCCGCGATCAGCGACCACGGCAATCTTTACGGCGCGGGCAATTTCTATCTGAGCTGCCGGGAATACGGCATCAAACCCATCCTGGGCTGCGAGGTCTATGTTTGCCACGACCGGCTGGACAAGGAATCCGAGCGGGCGCGGCAGCGCTTTCACCTGGTGCTGCTGGCGCAGAACGCCGTGGGCTGGGGCAACCTGATCAAGCTGGTGAGCCTGGGCTTTCTGGAGGGATTTCACTATCGGCCCCGCGTGGACAAGCCGCTGTTGCGCAAATATTCCGAGGGAATAATCGCGCTGTCCGCCTGCCTGGCCGGCGAGGTGCCGCGCGCCTTCATGCGCCGGGACGCTGATGCCGCCCTGCGCCTGGCCAAGGAATACGCCGACATCTTTCCCGGCCGCTTTTACCTGGAACTGCAATCCAACGGCCTGAAGGAGCAGGAACTCGCCAACGCAAAACTCTGCGAACTGGCCGAAACAACGGGACTTCCCCTGGTCGCCACCAACGACTGCCACTACCTCGACGCCGACGACGTGGAAGCGCACGACATTCTGCTCTGCATCCAGACCCAGGCCAAGGTGGACGACGAAAAGCGCATGCGCTTCGAGACCAGGGAATTGTATTACAAGAGCACGGAGGAAATGGAGCGGGCCTTTTCCGACGTGCCCCAGGCGGTGACCAACACCCTGCGCATTGCGGAATCCTGCGCCCTGGAACTGAACCTGGGCAAGCACATCTTCCCGGTCTACGCCCTGCCCGAAGGCATGACCCCGGAAACGGAATTCCGCCGCCTGGCCGAGGAAGGGCTGGAAAAGCGCCTGGAGCAGCACCCCGAGCGGGACACCATCGACCGCGTCCTGTACCGCGAACGCCTGGAATGGGAGCTTCAGGTGATCACGGAAATGAAGTTCGCCGACTATTTTCTGATCGTGCAGGACTTCATCAACTGGGCCAAGGATCAGGGCATACCCGTGGGACCGGGGCGCGGCTCGGCCGCGGGCTCCCTGGTGGCCTGGGCTCTGCGCATCACCAACCTCGATCCCATCCCGTACAACCTGCTTTTCGAACGCTTTTTGAACAACGAGCGCGTCTCCCTCCCCGATATCGACGTGGACTTCTGCGAACGCCGCCGGCCGGAGGTCATACGCTATGTGGCCGAAAAATACGGCGAGGAGGCCGTGGCACAGATCACCACCTTCGGCAAAATGAAGGCCAAGGCCGTGGTGCGCGACGTGGGCCGGGCCCTGGGGCTGGCCTTTGCCGAGGTGGACAAAATCGCCAAGCTCGTGCCTTTCGACCTCAAGATGACGGTGCAGAAGGCCATAGACAGCGAGCCGGCCCTGGCCGAACTCTATGCCCACGATCCTCAGGTGCGCAAATTGCTCGACATTTCGCGCCGGCTGGAAGGGCTTTCCCGCCACGCTTCCACCCACGCGGCCGGGGTGGTCATCGCCGACCGGCCCATGGACGAATACCTGCCGCTCTATCGGGGAAAAAACGGCGAAATCGTCACCCAGTACGACATGAAGATGGTGGAAAAAGCCGGGCTGGTAAAATTCGACTTTCTCGGCCTGCGCACCATGACCCTCATCCAGGACACGCTCGACGCCATCGCCCTGCAGGGCGCAACCCCGCCCGATCTCGACTGCCTGCCCCTGAGCGACCCGGCCACCTACGAACTCTACGCGCGCGGCGATACCGACGGCATCTTCCAGGTTGAAAGTTCGGGCATGCGCCAGTACCTGCGCATGCTCAAGCCCAACTGCTTTGAAGACATCATCGCCATGCTGGCCCTCTACCGTCCCGGCCCCTTAAGCGCGGGCATGGTGGAGCAGTTCATCAAGCGCAAACAGGGCGAACTGCCCGTGGTCTATCCCCTGCCGGAACTGGAGAACTGCCTGCGCGACACGTACGGCGTCATCGTCTATCAGGAACAGGTGATGGAAATCGGCCGTATCGTGGCCAAATACACCCTGGGCCAGGCCGACCTGCTGCGCCGCGCCATGGGCAAGAAAAACGCCGAGGCCATGGCCAAGGAACGCTCGCGCTTTCTGGCCGGGGCCAAGGAAAACGGCATTCCCGACAAAAAGGCCGGCGAAATTTTCGACCTGATGGAAAAATTCGCGGAATACGGCTTCAACAAGTCGCATTCCGCCGCCTATGCGCTCATTTCCTACCACACCGCCTATTTGAAAACCCATTATAAGGTGGAGTTCATGGCGGCCCTGCTGAGTTCGGAAATGGGCAACCAGGACAAACTGCTCAAATACGTGGCCGCCTGCAAGGATATGAGCATCGAAGTGCTGCCGCCCTCGGTCAACCGCAGCCTGTCGCGCTTTACGGCGCAGGGCGGCAGGGTGCTCTTCGGCCTGGGCGGCATCAAGAACGTGGGCGAGGCCGCCATTGAGGAAATTGTCGAGGCCCGCGCGCGGGACGGGGAATTCGCCTCCCTGCTCGATCTGGCCCGGCGCGTTTCCCTGCGCAAGGTCACGAAGCGGGTGTTCGAAGCCCTGATCAACGGCGGGGCCTGCGACTGCTTCGGTATTTCCCGCGCGGCCCTGCTGGCAGGCCTTGATCTGGTCGTGGCCCGCGCGCAGAAGCACGCCAGGGAAAAAGCCTCCAACCAAGTATCGCTTCTTTCCATGGCCCCGGCCGCGCCCCAGGCTCCCGTGGGCGGGCTGGGCTTCGACTGCCCTGAGGGAGCGGTGGAGGAAATGGACGAAGCCCGGCGTCTGGCCCTGGAAAAAGAAGCGCTCGGCTTTTTTCTCACCAGCCATCCCCTCCAGCCCTACAGGCGCGAAATGGAACGCCTGGGTCTCACGCCGCTGGAAGACGCGCGGGATTTGCGTCCCGGCTCGGAACTGCGTTGCGCCGCCCTGGTGACGCACGTGCGGGAGACCCTCAGCAAGAAGGGCGAGCGCATGGCCTTTGTGGGCATAGAGGATCTGAGCGGCCGGGCGGAAGTGGTTTTTTTCGCGCGGGCGTATGCCCCCCTGCGCGAGCTTCTGAAAGGGGAGGAGGCGCTGGAAATTACGGCCCGCCTGGACGCGCGCGAGGATTTCGACGCCGACAACGAGGAGGATGAGGCCCCCCGCGAACTGAAGCTGATCGGAGAAAGCGCGCGCCTGCTGGCCGAGGCCCGCGCGGGCAACGACGCGCGCTTCCGTTTCCTCATCCCGGCGCGCCGGCTCAACGAATCCGGCATGAGCAGCCTGCGCGACGTGCTGGCCCGTCATCCCGGCCCGGTGGAAGTACAGGCCGACGTAACCGTGGACGCGCACACCTGCTCCTTCCTCTTTGCGCGCGAACACCGCGTGCGGCCCGGCCCGGCCCTGGAAAAGGAGCTGAACGAATGGGCGAGATAAGAAAAGTTTGGCGCTTGACGGTGCGCGACGAGTTTTCCGCCGGGCACGCCCTGCGGCATTACCGGGGCAAGTGCGAAAAGCTGCACGGCCACAATTTCAGCGTGGAGCTGGTGGTGGAAGGCGACACGCTTCAACCCGGCACGGAAATCCTCGTTGATTTCAAAGACCTGAAAAGACTCCTCAAGGCCGCGCTGGACGAACTCGATCACGGCATACTCAACGAGCGCCCGCCCTTTGATCGCCTCAACCCTTCGTCCGAAAACCTGGCCCGCCACATCTGGCAACGCCTGGAGCCGGGCATGCCGGCCCTGGGCGTGCGCCTGCGCGCCGTCACGGTGGGGGAGAAGGCGGCGCAGTCGGCTACGTATATGGAACTGGAGGAAGCATGCGCGCGTTCATGAAAAAATTTTTCTGCCTCTGTCTCATTCTTACGGCTGTGTCCGCGCTCGGCGCGGTAAACGGCTGCTCCAAGCGGGCCGCCAAAAACAGCCTGCCTGTGGAAAGGAGTTTTTAACATGCGCGCCGTCGGCATCGTGGGTTTTAAAAATTCCGGCAAAAGCACGCTCACCGGGCTTCTCGCAGCGGCTTTGGAACGGCGGGGCTTAAGCGTGGCCGTCGCCAAATATTCGCACTCCGGCCTGGACAAGCCGGAAAGCGACAGCGGCCGCCTGCGCGCGCCCGGACGCACCGTGCTGGCCCTGGCCGAGGAGGAATGCGCCGTTTTTTACGGGGAAAAGCGCTTTTTGTCGGAACTTTTGCCCCTCGTCGATCAGAACACGGACATTTTGCTGGTGGAAGGCGGCAAGAGCCTGGGCTTTCTGCCGCGCATCCTCTGCCTGCGGCCGCCCGCCGAACAGGAGCCGGACGAACTGCAAAAGCTGCATCCCTCCCTGGCCCTGGCCGCCTGGGGGCGGGAAGCCGTGCCCGGATTGCCGTTCTTTCCCGGCGGGCCTGATGCGAAGTCCGACGATGCGCAGATCGCCGCGCTGGCCGCGCTGGTCGAGGAGCGGGCCTTTCTTCTGCCCGGCCTGGACTGCGGGGCCTGCGGCTGCGGGGACTGCGCGGAGCTTGCCGCGCGCGTGGTGGCCGGCGAGGCGAAATGCGAAGATTGCGAGGCCATGAAGTCGGAACTCGAACTGGCGATCAACGGCCGGATTCTGGGCATGAACCCTTTTACGGCGCGCATCGTGGCAGGGGCGCTGCGCGGCATGCTGCGCGAACTGAAGGGCTTTGCGCCGGGCGAACTGGAACTGAAGATGAAGGTGTAATGCCGAGTCGCAAAGCGGCTTGGCAGGAAAAAAACAGGCGAAAAAGTTTGGGGGGGGCGAAAGCCCCCCCCTGACAATTTCTATCTCTCCCGTTCCGGCAAAAGAGCCTTGCCGGCGGAAAAAGCTTTGCCCACGGCCTGTCCGAAGCCGTAATACCTTCGGCTGCCCGCGTCGAAGATCAGGGGTTTGACCAGGGCGGGGTCGGGGAAGGCGCCGCCGGGCTCCAGGCAGGAAGCTTCGGCCTTCACGTCGAGGATTTCGCCGATCATCATGGTATGCGTGCCGATCTTCAGGGTGTTCACCAGCCGGCATTCCAGAACAACGGGGCATTCGCCCACATAGGGGGCGTCCACAAGCTGAGAGCGCACCGGCGTAAGCCCGGCCTCGACGAATTTGTCATAGCGCCTGCCGGAGACGATGCCCGCGTAGTCGGCCTCTTTTACCAGTTTTTCGGAGGGGACGCTCACGGTAAAGGCCTTGCGGTGCAATATCGCGTCGTGAGTATGGCGCGGGGGCTGCACGGAAACCGTGAGGCAGGGCGGCTCGGAAACGCAGATGCCGCCCCAGGCGGCGGTCATGATGTTGGGTTTGCCGTCGGCGTCGTAGCTGCCCACCAGCAGGCAGGGTTCGGGATATAGATAAGGCTTGGGGCCGAGAGATTT
>JAVBNZ010000086.1:0-10945 GCA_031551145.1 Desulfovibrionaceae bacterium
GCCTGCTCCTCCGGCGCGTCGCCCTCCGGAACGGCCCCTTCCTCGCCCATGATCCGCGCCAGCAGCGGATCGAGTATGTCATAGGGCGGCAGGCTGTCGCTGTCGAGCTGGTCGGCTTTCAATTCCGCGCTGGGCGGCCGGCTGATGACGGCTTCGGGAATCACGGCCCGCCCCTGCCGCGCGTTGTACCAACGGGCCAGGGCATAGACCCGGCTTTTGCTGATGTCGCCTATCACGGCAAGGGCGCCGGTGGCGTCGCCGTAAAGGGTGCTGTATCCCACGGCCGCCTCGGACTTGTTGCCCGTGTTCAGCAACAACAGGCCGTAGGCGTTGGCGAGCGCCATGAGCAGATCCGCCCGGATGCGCGGCTGCACGTTTTCCGCGCAGATTTCCGCGTTCGCCGGGCCGAGCCGGGCAAAAGCGGGCTCAAGCGCTGTTTCATAGGCCGCCATAAGCGGCGCGATGGGCAGACTGACGTGCCGTATGCCGAGCTTGTCGGCCAGTTCTTCGGCCCAACGCACGGAATTTTCGCTCGTCCAGGGCGAGGGCAGCAGCACGCCGAGCACCTGGTCCGCGCCCAGCGCGTCCACGGCCGCGGCGGCCGTCACCGCCGAATCCAGGCCGCCGGAAAGCCCCAGCAGCACGCCCTGAAAGCCCGACTTGCGCACATAGTCCCGCACGCCCAGGCACAGCGCGCCCCAAAGATCCGCGTCCTCTTCCCCGCGTTGCGCAATCTGCGCGGGCTCAGAGCCTGTATCGTCCACAAGCAGGCAGTCTTCCTCAAAAATTTTTCCCCGGCCGAGCAGCGTCCCGTCCGGACCGAAGGCCGCGCTTTGGCCGTGGTACACGTCGCAGCCGTTGCCGCCCACCAGATTGGAGGAAAGAACATGGATGTGATAGCGCGAAGCGATGTGGGAAAGCCGATGTTCGCGCAGTTCCTGCTCGTCCGCGGTGAAGGGCACGGCCCCCAGATGCGCCAGCATGTCCACGCCCCGCATGTTCAGCGACTTGATGGAGGGGTGGCCCGCCGGCGACAGGCGTTTGAAAAGCTCGTCGCCCGGCGAGGCGTCGTGGAGCAGCACGCCGATGCGCCGGCCGCGCACGGTGATCAGCCCCCCGGCCGATCCCTGTTCCAGGACGGCCGCGTCGCCGGGCGGCAGCGGAACGGGCAGAGCCCGGCGCGCGACCACATCCACCTTGCCCCCCTGCAGCAGCACGGCCGCTCCGCACACGCGCCCGTCTTCCGGCAACAGGGCGGCCACGGGCGCGCCCACCAGCACGGGCGGCAGTTCCGCCAATTCCCACGCCAACGCGTACAGCGCGTCGCGGCAGGCCGTGACGAAGCCGTTCACGGCAAGCATGCTCTGCGGCTGCGGGCCGCAGAGGGCGGAGTCGGGCGTCAGGCACAGATCCGCGCCCCGCTCGGCCGCCGCGCGAACCGCGTCGGCAATGCGCCGCGCGTTGCCGTTGATATCCCCGGTGACGAGATTGAGTTGAAGAAGCGCGATTTTCATATTTTTTCCACCATATCAGATATACCCGTGCAGCGGGCCGCCCGGCGCGCCCAGCGCATCCACCCGGCGTTCCGTTTCCGGATCCTCTTCCAGGGGAGGCGCCTGATGCGCCTTGAGGCGCGCGTCGATGATCAACGGGCCCCGGCAGCCCCAATGCTTGGCGTCGATAAAGGCGTTCACGCCGTAGATGTCCACGGCGGGATCGGAACGGGTGAACGCGACCCAGAGGAAATTTTCCCAGTTCGCGGCGCAGAAAGCCGCGTCGTCCGCGACAACGATCAGCGGCAGACCATGCAGAGCCTCGACAAGGCCGGGCATGCGGCCCAGGCGGGCGGCAAGTTCCTCCATACGCGGGTCCTGTTCCCCGCGCGTGCGGGCGTGGCGCGGCCCTTCCAGCACGATGACGCCGGGCGCGAAAACGCGCGCGTTGCGGAACATTTCCGGCAGGCTGAAATCCGCCGGCAGGGCGGAGGCAAGCTCACGCGTGCGCGGCCCGGCCGCCAGCCAGATGAGCTTTGAGCCCTCGTTGAGCGCCGTGCCCGTATAATCCAGGGTGTCCATGGTCGTGCGGGTGAGAAAGTGCAGGTCTCGGGCAAAATCCGTGCGCTCCAGCATGTGGCGGAAAAACCGCGGAATGTTGCCGGCGCGCAGAAAGGGATCGTCCTCGTGCGCGGCCATGAGCAGATATTTGGCGAGCGAGGTCTGGTTGAGACTCAGGGCCGCCAGGGCGCAGTTCATCAGCTCCCGAGGTTTGCGCTCGGCCTCGTAGGGCACATAACGTTCGCTGCCCAGGGCCAGCAGCAGGGGGTGCACGCCCGCGCAGTCCACGGCATGCAGTTCGCGCACGCCGGCAAAGGTTTGGGGCACCAGCGGAGCCGTGAGTTCGTGGATGAACTCCCCGAAAATCGTGTCCTCCTGCGGGGGCCGGCCCACGGAGGTGAAAGGCCAGACGGCGTTTTCCCGGTGGTGGACGCTTTCCACCCGCAGCACGGGAAAATCGTGCGTCAGGCTGTAATAACCCAGATGATCGCCGAAGGGGCCTTCGGGCTTGAGGTAGGGGGCCACAGTGCCGCTGATGCAGAAATCGGCCTCGGCAATGAAAGGCAGCGCCCGCGTATCGTGCTTGTCCCGCGCAAGGCGCACGGCGCGGCCGCCCAGCATGCCGGCGAAAAACAGCTCGGAAAGCCCTTCCGGCAGCGGCATCACGGCCGCCACGCTCAACGCGGGCGGCCCGCCCACAAAAACGCGCACGCGCAAAGGCTCTCCCCGCCGGATCGCCTCGGCGTGATGCACGCCTATGCCCCGCTGGATCTGGTAATGCAGGCCGGCTTCCCTGTCCTGCTCATACGCGCCGCCGCTTATCTGCACGCGGTACATGCCGAGATTGGAGCGCACAGGCCCCGGCGCGTCCGGCGATTCCGTATAGACCAGGGGCAGGGTGATAAAGGCCCCCCCGTCCTGAGGCCAGCCCACAAGCCGGGGCAGTTCGCTCAAAGAACAGCGCCGGGCGAGAAGCGGAGCGTGTGAAACCCTGCGCGGCCAGGCGTGCAGGCCCAGGCCGGGCAGTCGGGCCGTGTCCCCCAGGCGGCGCAGTTCGGAAAAATCGGCCTTGACCTTGAACAGATGCTCCAGCGCGCGCAGGCTGTCCCGGAAAATCCAGCGCAGGCGCCCGCGTGTGCCGAAAAGATTGGCGAGCATGGGAAAGCGCGTGCCCTTCACCCGCGTGAACAGCAAAGCCGGCCCCCCGGCTCTGAAAGCGCGGCGCTGCACGGCCGCAAGCTCCAGATGGGGATCAAGTTCCGCGTCGATGCGCGCGAGCCGGCCCGTGCGCTCCAGATCCGCCAGGCATTCGCCCAGGTTCAGATATCCCATCGTCTTTCCATTCAAGGCCTGTCAGCACTGCGTTCTTTTCGTTCCTGCCTTTGTCGGATTTCACTTTTCATTCCGGTCAAGTACCATAAGAGTACACTCCCTCCATAAAAAGTTCATCCTCCGCGGCAGATAACGAAAACTCCTGCAGTGTCAACAGGCCTATGTTTTTTATGTGCTCCGCAGTCTATCGCGCCTCCAAACAGGCGCGAGGTTGCGGGCTCCTGCAAGCACGCGCTTGAAATCGTCCAGTATTTCCGCATGGTCGAAGGCAAGTTCCGGCAGGGAATCCAGGGGATAAAAAGCCGCGTTCTTTGCGTCGTCCCCGGCCGCGAGGACCGAGGCATCCTTGGCGCGGCCGGTAAAAACCGTGGACATGGTGTGTCGGCGCGGGTCGCGATCCGGGCGGGAATAGACGCCAAGCAGGCCGGTCAGTTCCACATCCAGGGAGGTTTCTTCCCGCATTTCGCGCACGGCCGCGTCTTCCACGCTCTCCCCCTCGTCCACGAAACCGCCCGGCAGGGCGAAACCCAGAGGAGGATTGGCCCGCTCTATAAGCACCACGCCACGCTCCGGCTCGTAGATCACCACGTCCACCGTGGGCGCGGGGTTGCGGTATTCCGTCACCGCCGCGCCGCAGCGGGGGCAGTTCAGCGTTTTTTCCATCCCGGAACTCCTTGTATGGACTCTACGCCGGCTGTTAAGAAAAGTCATGCGGCCCGACACGCTCCTTATCCTGCATCACGGCGCGCTGGGGGATCTTCTCTGCGCCTGGCCCGCGCTGTACGGGCTTGCCCATGCCTTTGCCGGCGGCAGGCGCTTCATCCTGACCCGGCCGGCCCATCTGCCCTTGCTGACTCCGCTCGGCTTCGCGCCCTGCCCTCCCGAACTTGCCCACGTGGAAAACGCTTTTCACGGCGGCGCATTCCCGCCCGCGGCCAAAAACTGCCGCATCATCCGCTTCTGTCTGGACGCGTTGCCCGAAACCGTCCCGCCCGGCGCAGCCTGCTTGCGCGCCCTGCCGGAACAAGAGCTTCCCGTCTCCCAAACGCTGTGGGAGCAGGCGACCGTCCTCTTTCCCCATCTTACGCCGCTTGACGGGGCACGCGCCGCCTTTGCCCGGATCTTCGGCCCCTGGAAGGGAAAAGCGTCCACCCGCATCGGACTTTTGCCCGGCAGCGGCCATGCCGCGAAAAATCCGCCTCCCCCGCTGCTGGTTGCGGCGGCGCGCGAACTCGCGCGGCAAGGCTTCGAACCCGTGCAGATCCTCGGCCCCGTGGAGGAGGAACGGGGGCTGCGCCTTGCGGATCTGCCCGCGTTGCGGCCGGGCGATCTTACGGAACTCATCGCAACGCTCCGGGGGCTGCGCCTGATCCTGGGGGCGGACAGCGGCCCGCTGCACCTCGCCGCCCTGCTGGGCACGCCCTGCCTGGCGCTTTTCGGGCCGAGCCCGGCCGGGCGCTGGGCCCCACCGGGCGCGCGCGTGCTGCAATCCCCCCTGCCCTGCGCGCCGTGCAGCGCTTCTTTGCGCCGACTCGGCTGCGACAAACCCATTTGCATGGAAGAGCTTGATATACATGATATTATTTCAGTCTCCTTTTCTCTTCTTCAGGGCCGTCAGACACTACAGGAGTTTTCGCTCTCTGCCGAGGAGGATGCGCTTTTTATGGAGGGAGTGTACTCTTATGGTACTCGACCGAAATGAAAAGCGATATCCGACAAAGGCAGAAGCGAAAAGAACGTAGTGTCGGACGACCCTGAAAAAATTCTCCTTTCCCCCTATAGTGCCGCCGCTTCCCGCCGATAAAACCGGTGTGCAGGCGTCCGCTCCGGGCATGGTGCCCGTGCGGCGCGCGCAAAAACAGTGACGGAGGATGCCATGGACGGTATCAGCGGGGCAAACACTCAGCAGTTGGTCGGTCTTGCCATACAGAAAAGCGCCCTGGACACCCAGGCAAGTATGGTGAGCAAGCTTATGGAAGGCGCGGGCGCGGGCATGCAGCAGCCCTCGCAGGCCCAGGTCGGCCTGCGCATGGACGCGATGGGCGATCGCGGCATAGGCGCGAACCTCAATATCACGGTGTAGTTTTCGCCGATGTTGCATAACGCGCGAAGGGGCGGAAAGATTCATCCGCTCCTTCGCGCTTGCCGCCGAAGCCGCTCCCGCCCGCCTTATCGGCAAGCCGCGCGAAGCGCGGGCGCGATGTATCCGCGCCGTGCGGCGCAGGCGGCCGGTCAATCCAGATGTTCCGCCGGCACACGCATGAGTTCCTCAACATCTATGGGCTTGGCAACGTGTCCAAAGCCTCCAGGCCGTCGCGCGCGCAGTCCACGCTCACTCCGGTTTCTTCCAGCGGCTTTGGGCGTCTTTGTTCGGCCGGCGGGAAAAATCCCGGTCAAGCTCCTGACGGCGCGCATGCCGAGGCGCAGGCCGCATCGTCGTAATACCGTATTCCATCTTGCTTGGCACCCTTCTTGCTGACTCTTGGGCGCGGTCGGATTTTTTCGGCCGGCCCAGGATGCGGGCATTTTGCAAGGAGCGCGCCGTCGCCTTTCGGACAGCGGGCATGTGACGAGCATTCAGGAGGCAGACATGAGCATTGCGAAAACGCAGTTTATTCCCCCGGCCACAGAAGCCCCGGTCTCCGCGCGCAAAGCCGCGGCGGGCGGGCGCGGCGCGTCCCCCTTCGCGGGCGTGCTGGCGCGGGAGAACGCGCCCAAGGTCGAAATGGAACAGCTCCTCCGCCGCAGCGACGAGGGCGTGCAGGCGCAGATGGACAGAAAACGCGCCCAGGCGCTGGTGTCTCTGGCCCAGGCATTGGAGGGAGGAGGCGGCAGCGCGCTGGAAAGCGCCCGCAACGCGCTTTCGGTGCGCAATCTGCTGACTCTGGCAGGAAATTTCGACATGAAGGCGCCGGTTATGCCCTCCAAGGCTCCGCGCCCGGACACGGCCGCAACCGCCGGGCAATCCGGCAAACGCGCCCCGGCTTCCAAGCAGCAGCCGGTCGAAGACAGCAAGGCCGAGGGCCTGGGTTCGCTGGCCGCGCAGTTTGAATCGGGCAGCGCCGGCATTTCCGCCATCGGCTATGATTCAGTGGGCGGCACCTCCTACGGCAAGTTCCAGATCGCCTCCCGCGTGGGTTCGATGAACAACTTTTTGAAATTCCTCGACACCGAAGCGCCGGATATTTCCGCCAGGCTGCGCGCCGCCGGGCCCGCCAATACCGGCAGCCGGCGCGGCAAAATGCCGGAAGCCTGGCAGAAGATCGCGGCCGACCAGCCCGAACGTTTTGAAGCGTTGCAGGAAAAATTCATTCACGACAGCCACTACGCGCCGGCCCTCGACGCCCTGACCAAGGCGGCGGGCATCAATCCCGACCAGCTTTCCCCGGCCATGCAGGAAGTATTGTGGAGCACCGCCGTACAACACGGCCCGGCCGGCGCGGCCCGCATTTTCAACCGCGCGGTGTCCAGGAACAACAACCTTGAAAACACGCAGGCCGAGCGCAAGGTTATCGACACGGTCTACGCCATCCGCGCCGAGCAGTTCGGATCGTCCACGGAAGAAGTGCGCGCTTCGGTGCGCAACCGCCTGAAGCAGGAAAAAGCCCTGGCGCTGGCCATGCTCAAGCAGAAGACGGCGGCGGCCTAGTTTTTGAGATTGCGCCGTGAACGTGCTCGTCATCAACCTCACCCGTTTCGGCGATATTTTGCAGACCCAGGCGGCCGTCAACGGACTGGCCGCGCAGGGGCACAAGGTGGGCATGCTCTGCCTGGACAATTTCGCTCAGGCGGCAACGCTGCTCGACCACGTGGATTACGCGGCCGCTCTGCCGGGCGCCAAGCTGCTGGCCAGCCTGGACGAGGACTGGCGGCCGGCCGCGGCCCGGCTGCATGAACTTGTTGAAAAATGGCGACGGGAATTCGCGCCGGACGCGGTTCTCAACCTCACCACCACCTTGAGCGGCCGTATACTGGCACGCCTGGTCGCCGGCGATGCGCTGCCCCTGTGGGGCTTCGGCCTGGACGCCTCGGGCTTCGGCATCAACGGCAACGTCTGGGGGAGCTTTCTCCAGGGGTCCGCGTTGCGCCGCGTCACTTCCCCCTACAATCTCGTGGATGTCTTCCGCATGGTTTGCGGCGTGGGCGATGTGCCCGCCGTGAACCGCCTGCGCGCGCCCGCCCCCGAACCGCGCGCCGCCCTGCGCGAACGCCTGGAGTCTGCCGCGCCGCGGGACAGCGCGGGCTTTGTCGCCTTTCAACTCGGCGCGAGCGAGGAACGCCGCCGCTGGCCTGTGGAATATTTCGCGGCTCTGGGGGATCGCCTGTGGGCGGAACAACGCCTCTGCCCCGTGCTGCTGGGCTCGCCGGCGGAAAAAGAAATCGTGCGCGGCTATGCCGCCGCGACGCACGCGCCCTTTGCGGATTTCGTCGGCGCGACAAGCATACCCGAACTCGCGGCCCTGCTGCCGGAAACGCGCCTGCTGGTGAGCAACGATACCGGCACCATGCACCTGGCGGCCGGGCTGGGCGTGCCGGTGCTGGCGATTTTTCTCGCCACGGCCCAGGCCTGGGACACGGGTCCCTATCTGGAAGGCTGTTGCTGTCTGGAGCCCGATCTTGCCTGCCATCCCTGCTCCTTCGGCGCTGCCTGCCCGGACGGGGAACGTTGCCGGAACCGGATCTCGGCCGAAAGCGCGGGCGATCTCGTCCTCTCTTTTCTGGAGACGGGCGTTTGGGACGCCTCCGCGCGCGCGGGGGCCGAAGCGCGCATCTGGCACAGTTGTCGCGGGGAAGACGGGTTCATGACTCTGCGCTGCCTGTCCGGGCACGGGCGGGAAGACCGCAGCCTGTGGATAGCCCTGCAACGCGCCGCCTGGCGTCATATTCTTGACGAACTGGAAGGCCGACCCGCGTCGACGGCCGTATGCGCTCCGCAGACGCGGGATTTCTCGCCCGGCTTCATTGCGCCGGTGCGGGAATGTCTGGCTCGGGCCGACGCCCTGCTCCACCTCATGGGTGAACAGGCCGTTCTGCTGAACCTGAAACGGGACGCCCGGTCCGGCCGCCGCCTGCTCGAAAGCGCCGCGCGCCTGCATGCCCTGCTGGAACAGTGCCCGCCGCTGAACGCCTTGGGCTATCTCTGGTTTGTGCTCACACAGGAACGGGGCGGCAGCCTCGATTCCCTGCTTGCCTGCGCCGCGGCGCTGCGGCGCGGGATACAGCATTGGCGCGACCTGCTCGAATAAAAACGCATGCGGGATCCGCGACGCGGCATGCGGCCCGGCGCGGCTTGCCTGCAGGAAATATCAAAGCCGGCACGCAAATTGCTTAAAGACCGGCAGCAGTCAATAATTTCCCAAAAGGGGAGAGGAGGAAACAATGATAATCATTGATGGTCGCCAGTCGGCAATGGAAATCGGCAAGTTCGCCAACCTTGAGGAAATCCTCGTCAACGTCATGCAGAACGAAGATATGGGGAACCGCGTCGTGACCGATGTGCTGGTCAACGAAGAGGCTTTTTCCGAAATTTATCCCCATCAGGCCGAAGACATCGGCAGCGAATTCATCAAGAGCGTGGAAGTGCGTTCCATGCCCGTGGATGAAATGGCCGCCAACATCGCCCGAGAAATGTACAAAGTGGCGCAGATCATGGGCAACGGCGCGCAGCAGGTGGCCCGGCTCTTCCGTCAGGCCGACGATGACGAGGCCCTGGACATGCTTCAGGATCTTCTTGATGTCACGCGCGATTTCATGAGCATGATAGGCGTGCTGCGCAACGAATTCTGCCTGGACGCCGACAACGCGGAGTTCAACGCCTGCGCCGAGCGCCTCTCCGGTCTGCTCACGGAAATGAGCGAAGTGCTGGAAAATTCCGACTGGATTCTGCTGGCCGACCTTCTGGAATATGAATTTCTGCCCCTGGCCCGCGACTGGAAACAGGTTATCCAGACCCTGCGCGGCAGCCTGCGCCATTATAAGAATTGAACCACAACACGACGCCGGGCCGGCGGCGGCGCGGGCCGCCGCCGGGCAACTTCCCGCGACAAGGCGGATACAGCCGTGCATACTTGTCTTGACCTCATTGAACAGGCTCTGGTCATCGGGCAGCAGGAGCTTGCGGCCCTGCGGAACGGCAACCCCGTCGAAGCTCAGGAACGGGAAGAAGAACGCGGCCGGCTTACCCGGCTTGCCCTGGAAAGTTGCCGTGACCTGCCCCTGGACGTGCTGCTGCCCGAGTTTCAAAAACTCAATGAACTACAGAAGGAACTGACCCGCGCGGCGGAAGAACTGCAACGGATCTGGCGGGAAGAATTGTCCGTTTCCCGGCAGCGCGGCCGCAGCCTGGCGGGCTACAAGCAGACAATCGAGCACGCCCTGCAATAGCGCTTTCCGTGCATCGCATGCAACGAGCTTTCCGGTTCCGGCCGGGGAGCTCGTTGCATTTCGCGGCATCTTTCGCTTGCTTGAACTGTACACCGTATTTTGCTATGCGGAATATGCAGCGTTGAAGCACACCCCCCCGCAAGGGGCACAACCCGTGAGGATGCCACATGAGCATAAAAGTAGCCATCAACGGTTTCGGACGTATCGGCAGGCAGGTTTTCCGGGCGCTGTACAGCCACTATCGCGGTAAGGCGGAAATCGTCGCACTCAACGATCTTTCGGACACCGCCACCAACTTCCACCTGCTGGAATATGATTCCGTCTACGGGCACATCCCCTTCAATCCCGTCATAGACGGCAGTGACGTGACGATCGGCGACTGGAAGGTGCACTGCTTCGCCGAACGCGATCCCAAAAATCTCGACTGGGGCAAATACGGCGTGGACGTGGTCGTGGAATCCACCGGCATCTTCCGCTCCGCCAAGGACGCCGACATCCACCGCCTGAACGGGGCCAAAAAGGTCATCATCTCCGCCCCGGCCAAGGAAGAGGACCTCACCATCGTCATGGGCGTCAATCACGAGCAGTACGACCCCAAAAAACATCACATTCTCTCCAACGCCTCCTGCACCACCAACTGCCTGGCGCCTGTCGCCTACGTCGTGCACAACGAATTCGGCATCGAAACCGGAGCCATGTGCACCATCCACTCCTACACCAACGACCAGCGCATCCTCGATATGGGGCATAAAGACCTGCGCCGCGCCCGCGCCGCCGCGTGCAGCATCATTCCCACCTCCACCGGCGCGGCCCAGGCCGTGGCCAAGGTCATTCCCGCGCTCAAGGGCAAGTTCAGCGGCTATTCCATGCGCGTGCCCACGCCCACGGTTTCGGTCGTGGACTTTACCGCCTGGCTCGAAAAACCCACCGATACCGAAACCCTGCGCGCCGCGCTGAAAAAAGCCTCGGAAGGCCGGCTCAAGGGCATACTCGAATACAGCGAAAAGCCGCTTGTCTCCATGGACTTTAAGGGCAACCCCCACTCCTCCATCCTGGAAGTGGAATACACCACCGTTCAGGACGGCCGCATGGCCAAGCTGGTGAGCTGGTACGACAACGAATGGGGCTATTCCTGCCGCGTGTGCGACGTGATCATGCTGATGAAGGAACAGGGG
>JAVBNZ010000057.1:0-26657 GCA_031551145.1 Desulfovibrionaceae bacterium
ATTCTGGCTCCCCGGCACGGACTTGAACCGCGAACCTAGTGGTTAACAGCCACCCGCTCTGCCGATTGAGCTACCGGGGAAGAAAGCGCCGTCAATGCGGCGCAAGGGTCTGGGTAATAAAAATCGTCCCCTCCGTCAAGAAAAAAGCGCAAAAAAGGCGCGAGGCGCGCGCGGGCACGTCCGGCGCGGGCGCATTGACCTTGCCCCGCCTTTGGCGTAGATGAAGCGTCTTACCCTTTTGTTTTGCGGCTGCATCTTCAGCGCCTCCGTTGTTTAAGGAAAATATTGTGGACGACGTCCGGGAACGCCCGAGAAAAACGATCAAGCTGGCCACCAAATCCTCCCACGCGGCCTATTTTCAGCCCATGCTGGAAAGTTTCGCCGCACGCAACGATCTCAACGAAATCGTCAAAAACCGCGTCATCAAGTCCTGCGATCTGCTCGATGCCGGCATTCCCCTCTATCCCAACGATTTTCGTCAGGAGCACACGGCCGCCGAACTCACGGCCGCGCACGAGCCTTTGAGCGAGGAAGAACTGGCCGCGCTGGACACGGTTTTTTCCCTGGCCGGACGCATCGTGTCGTTGCGCTCGTTCGGCAAGGTGGCCTTTTTTCACATCGCGGACGTTACGGGCCGCATCCAGTGCTATGCGGATCGCGAAAGCATGGGCGAGGCCTACGCGATCTTCAAAAAATACGATATCGGCGACATCGTGGGTGTGGAGGGCCGTTTTTTCCGCACCAAGACGGGCGAACTCACGCTCAACTGCGCCGTTGTGCGTCTGCTTTCCAAATCCATCCGCCAGCTGCCGGAAAAGCACCACGGCCTCAAGGACGTGGAACTGCGCTACCGCCAACGCTATGTCGATCTCATCGTCACGCCGCGCACGCGGGAGCTTTTTCTCAAGCGCAGCGCCATTGTGAGCGAATTCAGAAAATTCATGGAGGAAGCCGGCTTCCTGGAAGTCGAAACCCCCATGATGCAGCCCCTGCCCGGCGGCGCTACCGCCAAGCCCTTCACCACGCACCACAACGCGCTGGACATGCAGCTCTACCTGCGCATCGCGCCCGAGCTCTATCTGAAGCGCCTGCTGGTGGGGGGCTTTGAAAAGGTGTTCGAGTTGAACCGCAACTTCCGCAACGAGGGCATCTCCACCCAGCACAATCCCGAATTCACGATGGCCGAATTTTATTGGGCCTACGCGACCTATCTGGATATCATGGATCTGATCGAGCGCCTGTTCGCGCGTCTGGCCGAAAGGCTCTGCGGATCGACCCGCGTGCCGTATCAGGGCAGGGAGATCGACCTGAGCGTGGGCAGCTGGACGCGCCTGGCCTTTTACGAATCCCTGGAAACGCTGGGCGGGCATGCGCCGGAATTCTACAACGACCACGCCAAAGTGCGCGCCTACCTGAAGGAACGCGGCGAAAAGGCTACGGAAAGCGAAAAGCTCGCCAAGCTCCAGGCCAAGCTCTTCGATCTGGACGTGGAGCCCAAGCTTATCCAGCCGCACTTCATTTACCATTATCCGCTGGACATCTCGCCTCTGTCGCGCCGCAACGACGAGCGCCCCGAACTTACCGACCGCTTCGAGCTCTTCATTGCCGGACGCGAAATGGCAAACGCCTTTTCCGAATTGAACGATCCCATGGATCAGCGCGGCCGTTTCGAGGAGCAGGTGCTGGAAAAAGAGGCCGGCGACGACGAAGCCCACGGCATGGACGAGGATTATCTGCGCGCGCTCGAATACGCCATGCCGCCCGCGGGCGGGGCCGGAGTGGGCATAGACCGCCTGGTCATGCTGCTGACGGACGCGCCCTCGATCCGCGAAGTCATTCTCTTCCCGCTGCTCAAGCCGGAGAGCTGAAATGCGCTTTGAGCTCTTCATGGCCTTGCGCTATCTTTTTTCGCGGCGCAAGCAGACCTTCATCTACGTCATCTCCCTGATGTCGATCTTCGGGGTGGCCCTGGGCGTGGCGGCCCTGGTCGTGGTGCTGGGCGTGTACAACGGCTTTACCACCGACATACGCGACAAGATCCTGGGGGCCAACGCCCACGCCATCGTCATGTCCTTCAAGCCGCAGGCGCTCGACCACTCCGGGCCGATCATGGACGTGCTGAAGTCGAGCCCCGGCGTTACCGGCGCCACGCCGTTCCTGTACAGCGAAATTATGCTCTCCACCCCCGCCGGGGCCAAGGGGCTGGTGCTGCGCGGCATCGACCCGGACACGGCCGGCTCGGTGCTCACCATCCTGAACCATGTGCAGGAAGGCGGCCTGGAGCGCTTGAGGGCCGAAGAAGGCCCGCCGGGCATCATCATCGGCCGGGAACTGGTCCGCCGCCTGGGCCTGGGGCTGGGCAGCCGGGTCAACCTGCTCGCGCCCGCCGCGGAAAAAAGCGCCACGGGCTTTGCGCCGCGCATCCGTCCTTTTCGCGTGGCCGGCATTTTCCAGACCGGCATGTTTGAGTACGATTCCACGCTCGGCTTCGTGAGCCTCAAGGCGGCCCAGGAGCTGATGGCCCTGCCGGAAGGCCGCATTTCCGGCATAGAGCTGACCGTGGACGACGTGTACAAGGCCGACGTGATCGCCGAACGCCTGCAAAAAGAACTCGGCCCGCCCTTTTACGTGCGCAACTGGATGGAAATGAACGCCAACCTCTTTGCCGCGCTGAAGCTGGAAAAGATCGGCATGTTCCTGATCCTGGCCATGGTGGTGCTTATCGGCTCCTTTTCCATCATTACCTCCCTGGTCATGATGGTGATGGAAAAAACGCGCGACATCGCCATTCTCATGTCCATGGGCGCCACGCCGGGCATGATACGGCGCATCTTCATGCTTCAGGGCACGATCATCGGCGTGGTGGGCACGCTGGCCGGCTACGCGGCGGGCATCTCCTTTGCCATGCTGCTCAAGCGCTATCAGTTCATCAAGCTGCCGCACGGGGTCTATTCGCTGGATCACCTGCCCGTGCTGCTCAGCGTTTCCGACATCGCCGTAGTGGGCGGCAGCGCGCTGGCGCTCTGCTTCCTCGCCACGATCTATCCCGCGCGCCAGGCGGCCCGGCTTGAGCCGGTGGAGGCGCTGCGCTACGAATGAACGTCGCCCTCTATTCCCTTGTTGATCTGGAAAAAGAATTTGTCGTTGCCGACGAAAATCTCGTTATTTTCAAGAAAATTAACTTGACCATTGCGCCCGGAGAGGCGATAGCCGTTGTGGGGGCATCCGGCAGCGGCAAGTCCACATTGCTGCATCTGCTCGGCGCGCTCGATCGTCCGACGCGTGGTCAGGTGCTGTTTGAAGGCCGGGATTTGTCCGAATTGGGGGGAGACGCAAAGGCCGCCCTGCGCAATCGCGCGCTCGGCTTTGTGTTCCAATTCCATCATCTTTTGCCGGAGTTCAACGCACTGGAAAACGTTGCCATGCAGGCCATGATCGGCGGCATGGGGAAGTTTGAGGCGTTGCGCCGCGCCGAAGGCGCGCTGAAAAGCGTGGGCCTTGCGGAAAAGCGCGGGCAGCGCGTAAGTACGCTTTCCGGCGGGGAACGCCAGCGTGTTGCCATTGCCAGAGCCGTCATGCTCGGGCCCAAGGTATTGTTGGCGGATGAGCCCACCGGGAATCTCGACGAACGCACGGGTTGTATGATAGGGGAACTGCTGTTGCAATTGCGCCGGGAACTCGGCATGACGCTGGTCGTGGTGACCCACAACCGCGAGCTGGCGGCACGCATGGATCGTTGCCTCGAACTTCGCTCAGGAGCGCTGTATGAAAAAATATGTCCTTAGCCTCTTCCTTCTGTTCTGCGCCGGTTTGACGCTCGCGGACGCCGTATCCGCCGCGCAGGCCGACAGGCGGACGCCGGCCGGCCGGGATCCCCTGGTGCTGGTGCTGCCTTTCCAGATCAATGCGGGCGAGGATATGGCCTATCTCGGCAACGAACTGCCGCAGCTTGTGGGGCAGCGTCTGGCCGCCAAAGGCTTCCGCGTGGTGCCCGCCGCCAGGGCAAAAACTCTGGCCGGCGGCAAAAGTTCTCTGGACACGGCGGCGGCGCGCGAACTCGCAACGGCCGCCGGCGCGGACTACGCGGTGTACGGCGTGTTCAACCAGCTCGGCGAGGCGTTCACCATCGAATCGCGCATGGTGCCCGCGCGCGGCACCGCCGCCGCCGCGAGGCAGAGCACGCAGGGGCAGGGCGCCATCAACCTGCTGCCCGCCGTGGACTCGATCACCGATTCCATGGCCGCAAGCGTCGCCGCTTCCCGCACCCGGCAGGAAGCGCCCCTGGCTGCGCGCGGCCCCGGCAGCCTGGCGGATATTCAGGTGCGCGGCCTGAAAGTGCTCGACCCCGACGTGGTGCTTATGCGCCTGCGCGTGCGCAAGGGCGACAGCCCCACGGCCCTGACCATTGACGAAGACGTCAAACGGGTCTGGGACATGGGCTATTTCAGCGATGTGCAGGCCTCCCTCGAACAGCAGGCCGAAGGCCGTGTGCTGGTTTTCAGCGTGGTGGAAAAACCCCGCATCGACAACATCATCGTCGAAGGCGCGGGCAAAATCAGCAAGGAAGACGTGCTCGGCGCCATGAGCACGAAGACCGGCTCGGTGCTCAACGAAAAACTGCTGGCCGAAGACCTGCAGAAAATCACCGACCTCTACCGCGCCGACGGCTACTATCTGGCCAAGGTGACGTCGCGCATGGATCCGCGCCCCACCGGCAGCGGGGCCGTGCTGACCGTCAACATTGACGAGGGCGGCAAGCTCTATATCAAGCAGATCAACGTCGAAGGCCTGCAGGGCATTAAATACGGCGATCTCAAAGATTATATGGCGCTGAAAGAGCGCAACATCCTTTCCTTCTTCACCGGCTCCGGCGTGCTCAAGGACGAATACCTGGAGCGCGACGCCACCGCCATTGCGGCCTACGCCCTCAACCAGGGCTATGTGGACGTGCAGGTGGCCGCGCCTACCGTGGAATACAAGCCCGACGGCATCTACATCACCTTCAAGGTCAACGAGGGCCCGCGCTACAAATTGGGCGAAATCACCTTTATCGGCGACCTTATCGACACCGATCAACGCCTTCTCGAAGTCATCCAGCTGGACGAGCACAAGAAGGACGAAGGCTATTTCTCCTTGAGCGTGATGCAGGACGATACCAAACGCCTCACGGAATTTTACGGCGATTTCGGCTACGCTTTCGCGGAAGTGGACACCAAGGTCAACCGTCCTGAAGCCGGCGAGCATATTCTCAACATTGCCTATGCCATCCAGAAGAAGCAGAAGGTCTACATTCGCCGCGTCACCATCGAGGGCAACCAAAAAACCCGCGACAACGTCATTTTGCGCGAAATGCGCCTGGCGGACGGCGACATGTACGACGGCGCGAAGCTGCGCCGCTCCTCGGAACGTTTGAACCGTCTGCGCTACTTCTCCCAGGTCAACACCGAACTCGTGCCCACCGGCGTGGACGACGAGGTCGATCTCAAGGTCAACCTCAAAGAGGAAAACACCGGGGCCGTCATGGCCGGCGTGGGCTACTCCACGTATTACGACGTGGGCTTCACCGCCTCGATCATGGAACGCAACCTCTTCGGCCAGGGCTATTGGGCGCAGCTGCAGGGCTTCTTCTCCTGGCGGCGCACCAGCGGCATCATGTCCTTCACCAACCCCCGCCTTTACGACACCAATCTTTCCGTGGGCGCGGATCTCTATTATCTGCACGACGTCTGGGACGAGTTCAACAAGGAAACCGTCGGCGGCACATTGCGCATGGCCTATCCCATCGGCGAGTATACAACCGTGGGCTGGGGCTACCGGCTTGAACGCTACCATCTCTACGACGTTTCGCCCTGGTCGTCCTCCCTCATCCGCGACTACAGGGGCTACAACTGGACAAGCGCCGTGCAGGCCCGCATAATTCGCGACACCACCGACGATCGCGCACGGCCCACCAAGGGCACCATCACCACGCTGGCGGGCGAATACGGCGGCGGCGGTCTGGGCGGGGACGACAACTTCATCAAGGGCACCGCGGAATGGCACGGCTTCTACTCCTGGCGTCCGCAGCACACCCTTCATCTGCGCGGCCGCGTGGGCGGCCTGTGGCCGAACATGCCCGACGCCTCCATCCCGATCTTCGACCGCTTCTATCTGGGCGGCATAGATACCATACGCGGCTTCTCCTACACCGACATCTCCCCGCGCGATAAGCACACCAGGGAGCATATCGGCGGCGACCGCATGGGTATCGTCAACTTCGAATACATCTGGATGTTCCAGAAGGAACTGGGGCTGGCCATCGTGCCCTTTGTGGACGGCGGCTTCAACATCGATTCCCGCTACCAGAACATCAACAACGACACCTGGGTCTGGTCCGCGGGTCTGGAACTGCGCTGGCGTTCGCCCATGGGCGACCTGCGTCTGGCCTACGGCTGGCCGCTCACCAAGGACTACGACAAGGAATGGGAACAGGGACGCTTCGAATTCACCATGGGCTCATTCTTCTAAGATCGAGACATACAATCGCTTCCATCCGCCGCCCCGGCCTCGCGCCGGGGCGGCATTTTTTTCCGGCACCAATCCTGCATAGTCGTCTTTGCCCCGGCACAGATGTGCCGACAGAGCATTTACGGCGGCCCCGCCATCGGCGGCAAACGATTTCGGCGCGCAAAACTGTATCGGCGAAGAAGATTTTCATCTTTGAATGTGATATCCTGAAGTCAAGCTTCAGACGCCGCATGCCCGGAAGCGGGCGCAACGTTTGATAAAGGAACAGGTATGAGGGATTCCCAAACGCCCCGCAAAGCCGCGCGGCGGCAAGGCGATACGCAGAGCGTGTCCGCCCGTTTGCTGCCGGCCTGCTTGTTCCTGTTCGCGCTTTGCGTTCTTGTCACCGTGGTCTACGGCGACGGCTACGGTGCGCTGCCTCCGGTGGAGCAGCGCTACACCAAGGCCAAAGCCGACATGGAACGCCTGAAAGCCGGCGGCAAGGGCAGCGCGCAACGCGATTCCTGGCTGCGCGCGGCCGAGGAGTTCCACGAAATCTACAAACTCGATCCGAAATGGGGCGGGCGCCCGGCGGCCCTGTTCCGCATGGCCGAATGCCTGGAGGAACTTGCCCGGCGTTCGGATACCCGCAGCGACTACCAGAGCGCGGCGGCCGTATACGAGGAACTTGCCCTGCGCCACGCCCAGAGCCGCCTGGCCGACGACGCGCTGCTGCGCTCCGCGATCATCAAGGCGGAGCAGACCGAAGAACGCGGCCAGGCCCTGCGCCTGCTGGAACGCATCCGTACCCAGTATGCGCAAAGCGACATGGCCCCCAAGGCCCGGGACCTGGAACGCTCGCTGAACGCCCGGGCCGTGAAAGAGGCCCGCCGGGCTCCGGCCGAAAAGCCTTCCAAAATCGAAAAAAGCGCGAAAAACTCCGCTTCCGAAAAAGCCGTTGCGGCCAAAAAGGACGCGGAACTCAGCCGTGTCGCCTGGAAGACTCTGGACGGCGATCAGGTTCGCATAGAGGTGGAGCTTGATCGCAACGTGGATTGGCAGGCCCGCAAACTGGCCGGCAAGGGCAAAAAACCGTCCACCCTGGCGCTGGATCTGGACGACGCTGTGCCGCTGAAGGAAATCCGCACCGGCGCGCGCGTTACCGGCAGCCCGCTGACAGCTGTGCGCGTGGACTGCGCCAAGGGGCGCACGCGTCTGTATTTCGACTTTTCCGCGCTTGCCGCCTATGAAACGCGGGTGGAGGAGGAACCGTTCCGCATCATTCTGGAGGTCTCGGCCAAAAAAGCGCGCAAAGAAGCCGAACGGCCGAAGGCGGTTGCTGCGGAAAAAACCGGCCGCGCGGCCGGCGAAACAAAAGGACGCGCGCCCGCGCTTGCGGCCGTGGCCCCGCAGGATCTGGCCTCCCAGCTCGGCCTGCATGTGGAAACCGTCTTCCTCGATGCCGGCCACGGCGGCAAGGACCCCGGCACCGGCCATAACGGCGTGCTGGAGCGGGAAGTGGCTCTGGACGTCACGCGCCGCGTGGGCAGGCTGTTGCAGCACAACGGGCTCGAGGTGCGATACAGCCGTGAAAAGGACATGTTTGTCTCCCTGGGTGAACGCACCCGCCGGGCCAACGCCTCCGGCGCGGATCTCTTTGTCTCCATCCACGTCAACGCCGCGCCGGACGCCCAGGTGAGCGGCTTTGAAACCTATTATCTCGACCTGGCCGCCAATACCGACGCCGCCCGTCTGGCCACCCAGGAAAACGCCGGCAGCGACAAAAAAATGGGTTCCCTCAACGCCGTGCTGACCGACTTCATGCTCAGCGCCCGTACGCAGGAATCCCGCCGCCTGGCCCAACTGCTCCAGAACACCGCGCTCACCCGCTTCGAAAGGGAACGCCAAGGCACCAGGGACGGCGGGGTCAAGGCCGCGCCGCTTCATGTGCTCATCGGCACGAGCATGCCCGCCGTGCTGGTGGAACTGGGTTACTGCACCAACGCCAAAGAGGCGCGCAAACTCGCCGATCCGGGCTATCGCAAAGTTCTGGCCGACGGCATTGCCGAGGGCATACTGGCATACCGCGCCAAGCTCCAGCGCAAGAACAGCGTTGATTTGAAAACCCCGCCGAAAAATTCCTGATTTTTTCGCCCGCTGCAGAGCCGGCCGTTTGTCTGCGGATATCTGATGTTGCATACATCCGGCAAACCTTGCCTGAAAAGTTTTGAAAAAATCACAACTTTTTGCGAAAGACGCTTTCCTGAGCTTGACGCGCGTGTCGTCGCGGGCTAATAGCTTGGACGGTTCCAACGAATTTTACCCCGGCGGGGCGCTGGACAGTGAAAAAGCCGCCCGTCGCCCTTTGCAAGGAGTTATGCATCATGTGGAAAATATTCCTTCCTGCCGCTCTGTTCTGTCTCTTCACGGCCAATGTCGCCCTGGCCGACGTCAAAATAGGCATCGTGGACATGCGCGTCATCGCCAACGACAGCGAGCCGGCCAAGAAGGCCAAGGCCACGATGACCTCGAAATTCGGGGCCGAGAAGGACAGGCTGGAAAAAGAAGGCAGGGAGCTGCAAAAGCAGGCCGAAGAACTGAAAAATCCCGGCGGCGGTTCGCGTGAAGCCCTTGAGGAAAAGCGCGTGAAATTCATTCGCCGCAAGCAGGATCTGGATCAGAAGGCCCGCGAATTCGGCGCCAAGGTTGAGCAGGAAGAAGCCAAGCTGCGCACCGAACTGCTCGACGTCGTGTTCCAGGCCGCCAAGGATTTTGCCAAGGCCAAGGGCATCGACTACCTCGTGGACGCCGGTTCCGGCATCCTCTACGCCGACGATTCCATGGATGTGACCAAGCCCTTCCTTGAAGAAGTCAACAAGGTGTGGAAGACCAATCCGCCCAAGAGCAGCGCTCCCAAGAAGAAGTAGGCGCGTTCCCGCACGGACTTTTGCCCCTCGGCGCGTCGGCCCGGGGGGCTTTTTTGCGCCCGCGCTGCCGGCGCTTCTTGGCAGCGGGGGAAAATCCCCGTAGTGTCCGGGAAGAGCATTGTACGCCTGAAACAGCTGCTGAACAGCGGGCGAAGTCCGCCGGAGAAACACTATGAGCAACGCTCCTTTTCTGGACATCCAGGGCATCCTGGCCCTTCTGCCCCACCGCTACCCCTTTCTCATGGTGGATCGCGTCGTGGAATGCGAGCCGGGCAAATCCATCAAGGCCTATAAAAACGTCAGCGCGAACGAACCGTTTTTTCAGGGGCATTTTCCCGGCCTGCCCGTCATGCCGGGCGTGCTCATTCTGGAAGCCCTGGCCCAGGCCGGCGCTTTGGTCGCCGCTTCCGAACTCGCGGACCCCAAAGACACGATTTATCTCTTCACCGGCATCGACAGCGCGCGCTTCCGCGCGCCCGTGCGCCCCGGCGACAGGCTGGATCTGCACTGCGCAGTGCTGCGCCGCAAGCTTCAGCTTTGCAAGCTTGAAGGCAAAGCGTTCGTGGACGGCAAGCTCGTGGCCGAAGCCGAACTCACCGCCGCGCTGACGAACAGGAACGCGTTCGGATAGCGCTTCTGGTGCAAATCAGCCTTCTGCGCGGCGGACGGCGTTTTCGCCGGCAGAGCGTTTGCGCGGGAAAACGGCGATGCTCTACCTGAACCTTTCCGGCACCACGTCCAGGTTCAGGCGTTCGCGGCTCAGGGCGGCGCGGTTGTTTTTGCGCAGCAGCTCGACATGGGCGCGGTACATGTCCACCCGGCGGCGCAGGCCCTGGGCGAATTCGTCGTTGAGCTTCTCGTCGTTTTTCACCCCTTCGAAGGCCTGATCGAGCACGTCTTTGGGGAAGAGGGCGCTGTTCTCGATGCGGGAACGGTAATAGTCGAGTCCCGCGCGTACTCCCCTGTCCATGGTGGCGATGTTTTCGGAAATGGCCTTGGCGGCGGCGTCGAAGTCGATCGCGATGCCCCTGGCCTCGGCTTCGGTTTTTTTGCGCTGCAATTCATCAAGCTTGTTGCGTATTTCCCAGCGCCGCACGGCATAGTTGTAGACGGATTCGAGAATGTAGGCCGAGCTGCGCACCAGTTCCAGGGCGGCCTGGGTTTGGCGGCGTTCCAGGGCGATGTTGTTTTCCTTGATTTGGGCGCGCAGGGCTTCGAGGCGTTTTTTTTCCTGCGGGCTTTGAGCCTGGGGCAGGAGGCGGTCGATTTCTTCCAGGGGATTGACGCGCAGATCCGCCGGCCGGGTTTCTCCGGCCTTTTCCCATTCTTTGCGCAGAATTTCCGGGCGCGTACCGCCGGGGGTGTTGATGGCGGAGAGCACGAGGCGGAAGCCGAGATCGCCGGCGCGGGCGGGACCGTCGGACTGGAAGAAGGCGTTTTCCTCGCGCCGGCCGGGCATGATTTCGGCCCGGCCGGAAAAATAGCCGCCGCCCTTGCGCACGAATCCGCCGGCCGTGCCGTGCAGGCGGCCGCCGAGCGAAAAACGGAAGGGATCGATGACCATTTCCGCGACGTTGCCGGCCGTGTCGTACAAGCCGAGAGGATTGGGCCTGCGCGAGCCTATGCGCTGGGGGCTTTCCGCCGTGCCGGCCGCGCTTTCGGGGCGGAACACGGCGTAATCGTCGTAGGCGGTGCCCGGCTCCAGCGGAAAGAAATCCTCCTGGCTCAGGGAATTGAGCGGCACGGCCTGGCCGCCGCGCGCGGCGTATTCCCATTCGGCTTCGGTGGGCAGGCGCAGAAAGCCCACGTTCTTGGAATCGTTTTTGAAACGGGGCAGTTCGGCGGGTGCGTTCTTCAGCAGCCAATCCGTATATTTGGCGCTGAAATCCACGGCCTCGTACCAGGAAATGCCGGTAACGGGCAGGGCGTCTTCGGGCGCGGGAGGGGTGCCGGGGCAGGCGCCCGTAACGGCCTTCCATTGCAGGCGCGAGACTTCGTATTTTCCGATCAGGTAGTAGTGATAGTCGCCCTTGGGCAGGGCCGAGCGCCACTTTTGGGGCAGATCCCCGGCGGCGAAGGGACCGGAAAGCGCCGTGAGCCGGCGCGTGTCGTAATAGCCGCGTTCCTGCCCGCCGCAGGTGTCGCAGCCGAAACGGCTTTCCATGTCCTGCAGAAAGCCCTGCGCGGGCACGGCCGCAACGCGCAGGGCCATGTTCAGGCCGCAGGGCATGGGCAGGATGATGTCGGCGGCGTCGGGCGCGGGATTCCAGGTGTCCTCAAGCGTGACGCTTCCCCTGGCCTTGAGGGCCGCGAAAGCCGGCTGCGGCAGGGCAAGAATTGCCGCCGCAAGCACGACAAGAATATTATACATCCCGGATGACCTCCGAAGGTTCTATGCGCGCGGCGCGCGCGGCCGGGGGCAGGCTTGCCGGGACGGAGAGCGCAATCACCAGTCCGAAGGTCAGAGCGAAGTGTTCGGGCAACAGCCGGCAGACGTACTCCGCATCCCCCAGGCTGTGCCTGAACAGCGCGTCTATGACCGTTGCGGCCCCGGCATAAAGGCCGCAGGCCAGCGCCGTGCCCAGAACGGCCGTAAGCAGGGTCTGGATGAGCGGAAAGAGCATGAGTCCGGCCGTGGGAAAGCCCAGCAGGCGAACAAGCCCCAGAGAGCGTTCCTTGCGCTTTACGCCGGCCAGCGTGCTGCTCGCCGTGGAAGCGAAAAAGCCGGCCGCCGCGGCCGCGCCGATCAGGCTGAAGATGAGGGTGAGGGAATGATCGAGGTTTTTGATCTGCTCGATTTCCTCGACCTTGGTGTACACTTCTATGCCCTTGGCGTTGAGAAAGGCGCGCAGGCGGGCCACGCCGTCGAGATTGCGCGCATAGAGCCGAAAACCCGCGTATTCGCGTTTGCCTTCCCACACGTCCGGGGGGGTGAGCCTGCCGGGCGGGGCCTTGCCGTCACGAAAATCTTCCGTGGCCTCCAGCAGCGGCAGGGGAACAAAGGCCAGATCGCGGCTCTGCGCGTCCAGAGGCAGCACGGCGGCCACGCGCAGTTCGATCGACGCCGCTTCGATCAGTCCCGAGCCGGTGCGCTCCACCAGACCGGTGAGCGCGTCTCCCTCCCGCACGTCCAGCTTGCGCGCCGCCGAAGCCGAGAGCACGACGCCGTCGCCGGGCGGGGTTTTTAACCAACGGCTGAGCAGGGGATCGCCCGGCGCGGCGGGTTCCATGGGCAGGTTCAGCACGCGGCGTTCCAGGCCCGTTCCGGCCGCAAGACGCATCACGGCGGCGATGGAGCGGGTGCGCGGCAGCACAAAGACCGTGTCCGGCTGTTTGCGCAGTTCCTCAAAAAACGCGGGCGCGAAAAAGCCGCCGGATACCGGGGAAATTTCCAGATTGCGCGGATCGGAGCGCATGCGTTCCGTCATGGTGCCGACCACGCCGAATTTGACGCCGTAGAGCACGAGCAGAGGAGCCAGCACCGCCGCCAGACCGAGCACGGCGCAGGCCGAAAGCAGGCCTTCGTGCAGCCAGTCGCGCACGGCCAGGGAGCAGGCCTGGAAGAGAAGCCGCATACCTATCCTCCCCTCAGGCCGCGCCGCCGAGCACCGCGCGCACCGCGTCCGCCCGCGCGAGGGAAAGCGGGCCGCCGTCTTCCGCGCTTCCCACCGAGGCTTCACGCGCCAGGCGCACGGCGTATTCCCGAAAGCCCAGCGCGCGTGCCGTCTCCGGCGCATGCGTCACCAGGATGACCGTGCTGCCGGCCTCTCTCGCCAGTTCCGTGAACAGGGCCATGACCGTTTGCGCGTTTACGGGATCGAGGGCGGCCGTGGGTTCGTCCGCCAGGAGCAGGGCCGGACGCGGGGCCAGGGCTCTGGCTATGGCCGTCCGCTGGCGTTCGCCCACCGACAGCTTGGCGGGTTTTTTGTCCAAAAGCCCATCTATGCCCAGGCGTTGCGTCAGATCGTCCATTTCCTTGTCCCAGCCCAGGCCCAGACTGCGCCGCGCCACCATAATGTTGCCCCGTGCGCTCAAAAACGGCAACAGACCTCCGGTTTGCAGCACATAGCCCATGCTGCCCCGGCGCATTTGCGCCAATGCATTCCGCCGGCCGCGCCGCCAGGCGTCCATCATGTCCACGGCGGCGCCGTTGCCCGGCGCGAAGAAAAAGCGCTCCGCGCCGTCTGGACGCAATATGCCCGCGAAAATGTCCAGCGCCGTGCTCTTGCCGCTGCCGCTCGGCCCCGTGATTGCCGCAAGTTCGCCGCGTTGCGCGTCGAAATGCTCTATGTCCAGCGTGTAGCCCGCGCCCTCGTTTCGCGTTTTGCGCAGTTTGCGGACGGACAGGATGATTTCGGACATTCAGCCTCCGGCGGGCAGGGGACTTCGCTCCTGCGCGCCACAAAATCTCATCACGGCAACATGCCCAGAGGCACGCGGTAGACCCAATCGCCGGATCTGGGGCTGCCGAAGCTTTCCCAGCCCCTGGTGTCCTTGTCGTATTCTTCGTACCGGGCGATGCGGGATTTGAGGCGGTTGACGAAGGCGGTTTGCTCGCCCACGCTCATGCGGTACCAATCCTCCTCCCGCAGCAGCATGACGTCGCTTTTGTAGGGCAGGCCTTCCAGAAATTCGCCGAGCACGCCGAGCTCGCTCAAGCTTTTGGCGTCGGCGGAGCCCAGACGGGAGGGATCGCGTACCATCTTGGCCGAGGCGCTCAAAATGCCCTGGAAGAAGTCGCGGCTGTCGGTTTTTTTGGTGCGTTCGGCGTTGTCGATGACGATTTTGAGTTGGGAGCTCAGGTCGCTGAGCTGGTTTTTGGTGAGCAGCACGGCGACCTGCACGGTGGGCACGCGGCGTTTTTTGGCGAGCCGGGAGGGATCCATGTCGGTGATCCAGGAGTCCATAACGTCCGGGGCGCCGGTATCCTGCCTGCGGCCGAGATAGTCGAGCTGCATGGCGTAGCCGAGGATTTCGCCGAGTTCGGCGGCCTGGGCTTCGGGGCTTTTTTTCGCGTTCGGCTCGTCCGCCGGGCGGGTAAGCATTTTGCCTTCGGCCGTGCTTTTGGCCATGTTGACGAGGCTGCCGGCGAGGGTCTTGGTTGCGGCGGCGAACTGGGCCGCGCCTTCCTTGGGAGTGGGCGCGGGAATGGAGAGGTAGTTGGAACGGTTGTCGGAAAGCAGGGTCAGGGCGCGGTAGGCTTTTTCGGCCTGGGCGTGGTTGGCCGCGCCCGCCGGGCTTTTGATGTGGGTGGCGTTGAGCCAGATGCCGCGCGCCCTGGCGTAGTCGGCCAGTTCGCGCACGTCCATGCGCACGGAGGCGTGGGGGTCTTCGGCCGGCAGGGGACCGGCGTCGGTAATAAGAATGATCATGCGGGTGGCGTAGGGCTCCCAGTTGAGATCATCTACCGCGCTTTTGACGCCGGCCGGGGAATCCTCGTTGAAGGAGTGGCTGGAAACCCCGGCTTCCTCCACCTTGGCGAGTTCCGTTTCCAGGCCCGTGCGGTTGGTCGCGGTTTTGAAGTCGCTGATCACCCTGGCGGTGTATTCGAGTCCCGGCCGGGCCGTGGTGCTGCTGCGGAAGGCCACGACCGCGAAACCCACGGAATCCGCCAATGCGCTTTTCTCCAGGCTGTCGTAGATGGAGCGGATGACGTTCAGGCTTTGATCGATATAGGGTTTCATGGAAATGGTGGTGTCGATGACAAAGGCGATGCCCGTGCGCGGCGGCCCCTGCACGACGGCGTTCCTGTTTTGCTGGGATTGGGCCGGATCGATCGAGGCTACGCGCAGGAATTTTATGCCTTCAAAAGGTTCGGCCATCTGGAGCACGGGCATGAGGTAAAAGCGTTTTTGCGTCACCGCGCCCTTTGCGTCCGAGGGTTCGGCGGCCAACACGGGCAGGGCGGGATTGTCCCGGCCCTCCTTGGCGGCGTCCACCTCGGCCTGGAGCTTTTTCAGCTGCGCTTCCATATCTTTGGCGGCGCAAAGCGCTTCCAGGTATTTTTCGTCCTTGAAGAAGAGCACGCGGTCGCGCCCCGTGCGTTCGGTAAAGAGCAGGGTGAGGGACTGATTCCAGCGGGTGGCGTGTTTTTCGTCCAGCCAGCCTTCGGGCCCGGCAAGCGAGGATCCGGCCTCAAGCATGCCGTCCCTGCGGTCGTAGACGTAGAACACGGTGAAGGTTTTCACGGCATCCTTCACAATTTTCGCGTCCCTGGCCGGGCTTTCGCGCAATACCGCGCCGGGATGGCTGACCACGCGCTGGTAGAGCGTTTTTTTGCCCTCCATGAGCAGGGGCGCGCGTTCAGCCGCGCAGAGCGGCGCGGCAAGCAGGCAGAGGGCGCCGCACAGCGCCGCGCCGCACAGATGTTTGAAAGCAATCATTGCCGGCCCTCCGGCAGGCTCTTGGCCCGCGGGTCGGTGTTTTTCCGCGCCTTGGTCCGGGTGCGCAGATTTTTCAATCCTTCATCCGCGGCGGCCTGCCCGCCGGCTTTGGCTTTTTCGTACCATTCCCGCGCCTGGGCGGGATCGGGCTGTATGCTGCCCTTGGGAGAAGCGTCCGCGGGATCGTAAAAACGGGCCAGATGCAGCATGGCCTCGGCATTGCCCTTCTGGGCCGCGTCCTCCAGCAGGAGGAAGGCCGCGTCGGCGGCGTCGGACGTTTGCATGCTGCGGGCCAGTTCCAGGCTCTGCTGCGCCGTGGCGCCCGCGCGCAGCAGACCCCGCGCGCGTTGCAGGGGCGGTTGGGCGGCCGCGTCCGGCGCGGCCGGGGCGGAGGGGGCGGCCTGTTGCTGCGCCGGCGCTGCTTCAGCCGGAACCGCGGCTTCCGGTGTGGGCGTTTTTTCCGCCGGCGGAGGGCCTGGTTTTTGTTCCGCCGGAGCCGGCGGCCGGGCCGGGGCGGGCTCCTTCACGTCACTTTGGGCGCTCTGTTCCACAGGCGCGGGCCCGCGCAGGAAGTTCCACCAGTAAAAAGCGCCGCCGGCCGCCAGAAGGAGCACGATCATCCCCAGAATGAGCGGCAGGCGGCTTTTGTGTTGCGCCGGATCGCCCGGAGGCGGCAGCATGGGTGCGGACGCGGGCGTCAGCGTCAGGGCGGGCTCGGGTTCGGCGGGAGGTTCGGGCTCCGGTTCCGGCGCCCTCGCGGGAGGCGGCGGCGGGGCGGCCGGCCGCGCCTGGCCCACGCCCCGGCCCCCGCCCAGGGCGGAATAGACCAGATTGCCGATTTCCAGGGGGCAGCGCCGGCCTTCTTCCCGTTCCGCATAGATCGTGAGCGCGAAGGTGTCCAGCGCGTCCAGCAGGTCCACGATTGCCGGGCCGATCAAAAGGCAAAGGGTGTCGCCCCTGTATTGCACCATGTCCGGGTGCAGGCGGTGTTCCGCATCCTGCCTGCCGCCGGCCGATATGTATTTGCCGTCCGACGCGCAACGCAGGGAAAACGCGATATCCGTCTCCCGGCCGCCGAAGCCGGCCACCGTGATCAGGGCGTGTCCCGGCCCGCGCGCCGCGTCATGCTCAAGCCGCGCCTGCATCGTTGATCTCCTTACGCCGCAAAGGCCTGCAGAATCTCTTTAAGGGACTTGTTTTGTTCAATATTGATAATGCGTTGTCCGTCAAATTGTACGTTGTCCATCAGCGTGTTGACAAGAGCGCGCAGCCAGTCCGTATACCAGGCGCGGTCATAGGGGCTCTGCTCCTCGCCTATGCGGGGGTAGCCGCAGATGGGGGGCGGGGGCGCGAAAAGCACGCAGGGCAGGCCTTTCAGGATAATGGTGCGTTCCTCGGCGCTTTTGATGCGGGGGTTGTAGCCGAGCCAGTCCACAAAAGCGTTGATCGCGCCCGCGGCCAGACCCACCTGTTTCCAGATCAGGCGGTCTCGGGCGATGTTGCCGTAGCCGGCGGTTTTGCGCAGCTCTTCTTCCAGCGTGCGCATAAGCGTGATGCGCTGCGCGGCCAGGATGAGTTCGTGGACGAAAAGGCCGAATTCGCGCGCGGGGAAGTTGAAGCGGCTTTGGATTTCGGGGTTATCGGCCAGCGCGTGGAGGCGTTCGATCCAGTATTGTTCGACCAGTTCGGCAAAGCGGCCGGCCTCGTCGCGCGCCGGAGCGGCGGGCGTTGCGGCCTGCGCCGACGCGGCGGTGGAAGACGTTTCGCCGAAGATGTCGCCCAGCAATTCGTCGGCATACACGCGCACGCCGGCAACATTGGCGGCCTCGGGCGCGTCTTCGCGGGCCATCAATTCCTGTTCGGTGCGGAAATAGAGGTCGTAGAGCTCGTGGTCGGTGAGCTGGAGCAGGCGCAGAAATTCGCCGAAGCGCTGCTCCTGGATGATGCCCGCGCAGATGCGGGCCAGATCGCGCGAAAGGGCTTCCCTGCGTTCCCGTTCCTCTTCCAGGCTGTCGGCCTGGCGAAAGGGGCTCAACAGCGCGCGCAGTTTGTCGAGGCGGTCGGCCAGGGTGGTGGCGATCTGTTCGCGCTTGAGGCCCGGATTGCACAGGGGCCGCAGCTTTTCCCGTAAAAAGGCCACGCCGCCGTCGTTGAGGGCCAGGGCGGCGTCCCAGGCCTTTTCCGGCTCGGCGAAGTGGGCGCGCACTTCGGGCGTGGCAAGGAAGGCCCGGCGTATTTCCTCGACATAAGCGATTTGATCCGCGCGCACGGCAACTTCGCCCTGTTCGTCGAACTCGAAGATGGCCTCGCACTTGAAGTTGGGATTGCGCAGGAGGAAGAGGTTGTTGAAGGCCCCCGCGCCGTCCCAGTTGGCGGGCCAGTCGTGCTGTTTGCCGAAAAAGTCGAGCAGGGAGGCGGCAAGGCGGGTTTTCCAGCGCGTTTCCACCGAAGGTGAGCCTTTTTTTTTCTCGAACTCCATGTCCACCTTGGTGAGCACGAAGAAGAGCGACGCGGGTTTGCCGGCGCGCCGGGCCGGGCTTTCGCCGTGGGTGGAGCGCACCCATTCGTCGATCACGCCCGGCAGATCCTGCACTTCCTGGTTGCCGGGGCCGATGCAGAGCAGCATGCTCGTCAGTTCGCGCTCGGCGCAATAACGCTCGAAAAGATAGGCCACCTTGCCGCGCAGAAAGAGATTTTCAAGCGTGCCTTCGCGCTTGAGCTCCTTGCGCAGGTCTTCAATTTTCAGGCGGGAGCGGTAGCCGGGAAAGTCGAGCAGGTCGGTGTGCTCGAAATAGTCGTCCGGCTTTTCACGCACGGGCATGGTGATTTCCGCTGTCAGGGCCGCGACTTCGGAACGGGAGAGCGTGATGGCCCGCTGCCCGGCCCGTATGTTCAGGGCAGCGCCGTTGTCTTTTTCCAGGCCCCGGAGCATGGAAACGTCGATAATGCTTTCGGCGCGGGGCAGCAGGGCTTCGAGCCCGCACCGGGCCTCGGCCGGGTTGCCCAGCCGGGCCAGCGCGCCGCACAGACGCAAATACAGAGCGGTAAAAGCCTCGACCTGATCCCAGATCAGCCCGAAAAGCGCGGCGCGATCCTCCAGACCCAGCAGGGGCGCAAGCCTGGCGGCGCGCGGCCAATACAGCTTGTCGAGCAACTGGACGCGCGGCCGGGACTGAAAGCGCCGGCCGACGTATTCCTTGAGATCCTCCAATTCGTCGAGGTCTATGGGGTTGTTCGCCGGGGCCGGGCTCTGGGCGGCGCGGGATTCGAGCCTGTCGAGGGTTTCGAGCAGGGCCTTCTGATCCGGAGCCTCTTTGTGGTCGCAGTCCGAGTAATAGGTGTTGGCGAGGATTTTGGCCACGTCGGATTCCGAAAGCAGGCGCAGATGCACCGGCGCGTCCTCCGGCGGGGCTTCGGGCATGCTTGTGGTGAAGCGGGTGACGAGGCCGGTGGATTCCTTGCCGCCTTCCGGGTTGATTTCGGTGACGAAATCCACGTCCCGCGCGCCGAGGCGCACCGGCAACAATCCCCGCTCGTCGCGCTCCAGGGCGGAAATGAGATAGGACTTGCCGGACTGGCTGGGGCCGAACACGCCCACGCACATCTTGCGCAGGGCCGCGACGCCGCACTTGTGGAAGACCCTGGCCGAGCGGCGCAGCTCGGCGCGCAGGGCGTCGTACTCCCCGCCGACCAGTTCGCGGTTGGCGTCCAGCCAGTGCTGCGCACGGCCGGCGGTATCCGCGCAGGCGCGGCAGCGTTGGGCCAGACTTATATCTTCCTGGGACATGCTTCCTCCGTGCAGCGGTTTTTTACTGCCGGCGTATTGTATTTATTCGGTTTGCCGGAGCCGGCATAAGCGCTCCACGCACCGGCTTAAACTGGGAGAGTTTTGGGCAGCCGCTTCAATGTTCCAATGATTTACAACAAATTCAGCCATGGTGGCCAGATACAAAGGAGCTGTTTTACTGTAATGGCCTTTTTCGGGCACAAGGCCGTCGCGTATTTGAGAGCTGCGGGAACGTCTTGCCAGTCCGATTAGGCAATTTTTAGGATATTTCTCGGTGTCCGGTGCGAGAGGTACAGCAGCCGGTGAAATTTTAAGAAACGCAGCCAAGGATTTTCTATCCGCGAGCAACCAACCTTCCAATTCAAAAACAGCAAAACGGCAAAGGAAATGAGGAGAAGGGCTCGGATGGATGCGCAGTAGATACTCATAAAGAGCTTTTTTGGGGCAGGGTGCTTCGGCGTCTCTGAAATCCGTCAACACGAGCACTCCTGTTCCGCCAAGCGCCAAATGATGGAAACAAGCCGCGCGTTCGCGGATATAGGTGACTCCGCGTCTGCCGTATACGATGCCCTTGGTATGGCCGCAATACGTCAGGAGCTTATCCGCGACGAACTCCTCAAGTCGACCTTCCAGAAGCAGATGCATCAACATCTTAAAAGAGCCTCAATTGCCCAATGCTTGACAGCCTGGTTTGCGGCATGAACACTTCCGCAGCAGATAACCCCGCTTGTGTCATCAACTCGATATCCTGTGGGTTTGCCGGCCGCACTTCTGTGCCCTCCTTGCCGGGTTCGAGCCTCAGAACCTCGTTGGCTCCTATGCCGGGCGCTTCCAAAAGGGTATGGGAGTGCGTTGTGATAAAGACCTGACGTCCAGCCTTTTTTTTGCCCCTATCAATGCCCGCGAAAAGAATCGGTAATTGGGCGACTATTTCTTCGTGGAGGGACAGTTCCGGTTCTTCCAGTAACAGCGGTCCACCGGTATCCAAAAGAGACCACAGAAGCGCCAACAGGCGCAGGGTGCCGTCGGACAACGCCGATTCGTTTTGATAAGCTCCGTGCGCCCGCCAATGTCCGTGGTTGATTTTAAAATGAGGAATACCGTTGCTGTCTGGTTCCACAGTCAGACTTTTCATTTGAGGAACAGCCGTCTGCAACGCCTCGTTGATCTTGCGTAGGCGGGCGAGCCGTATGCGTTGCGGTGTGTTCCAAATAGCTGAAACCAGATCTCTGCCATAGGGATCGTTGTCGATGGGGGAGGGTGAAAATGCCTTGGGCTCCCGCACAAGTTGGGGAAGAATGTGTCTGTACCGGATGTCGGCAAAAAAATCGGCCACCTCTCTGAATTCTTTATTAGCATTCACCTGCTGCAGGGCGGTCTGTGTGAGGCGAAACGGATCTGAGTCATCATTTTTATCAGGACGCTTCAGAACACTTTCCCATTTCGTGCCTTCTTCCTGCCCTCGAAAAACTTCTTCAGAGACCACCGAGGGGAGATTTTTTTTCAGCTTTGTTCCGAATGTCAGGGAATATTTCCAGGCGGTATCCAGAGTAACGGCTATAGTGATGTCAGGTTGCTGTCTTGCCCCCAGACAGCGAATGCTTTTCATGCCTTCGCGTTCGATAACCGCCCTCTCAAGTCCGTCTTGAGCAACGTCACGCAGAAAGCGCAATGCATCAAGAAAATTTGATTTTCCTGAGGCATTCGGGCCGATCAAAAACATGCGCTTGCTACATTCAACCCGCACATTTGCAAAATTTTTCCAGTTTTTCAGTTCAATGCTTGTAATTATCATCGAAACCGTCCTTCGCGGACATTATGGGAATGCCCGATTTTAATCTTGATACACGGTTCCTGTATCAAGCCAATAGCCCTCGTCCAGCGGCAGGGTCTGCAGATGCATGACCAGATCGCCCCTGGGCACGCTTTCGCCCCGGCTGTCGACAATGTCCGTGATTTCGAATTCTCCCTCGTCGCGTTCGTTGGGGGCGTCCTCGCGCATTTCCGCCAGGGAAAGGCGCAGGGAAACGGCGTAGGGCGTCTTGCCGGCCGCCCTGGCCCGCGCCGCCTCGGAAGCGAAGTTCAGCAGATAATAGCGGGTGGTGGGCCAGCGTTCGGCATCAAGTTGGCGATAGCCCACGGTCAGCGGCGTGCTGAATTGTATGGGCCGCTTGAGTTCCAGATCCGCGCTTTGCGCGTTGTCCACGTCCACCTCGAACCAGACTTTGGGCCGTGAGAGCCGGCCGTCGGTGTCGAGCTCGCCCACGAAGCGGGCCGTGGACGTCAGGCGCAGGGCGCTTGTGTCATAGGAAAAACCTTCCAGATGCCCTTCGGCCAGGGCGCAGAGTATGGCCCCGACCACCACGGTGGTCTTGGGGTCGGTAATGCGGCCCAGGGCGTCGGCAAAGGGATACCAGCCCCCGGCGTGGTATTCGCGCATGGGCACCACGCGATCCGGCGGCACGGGCAGCTTGGCCAGCACGGCGCGCACCACCGCGCTCCAGGCGCTGGGCCGGCCGGTGAGCAGAAGCAGATCGCAGTCGTACATCTGCGCGATTTCGCACAAATCGGCCAGCACGGGCCCCAGCACGGCGCGTATGGTGCGGGCCAGGGCGGAAGGCGAAACCCGGATTTCGGTGTCCATGAGCCGGAAATCGCTCTCCGGCGCAACGCGCCGCACGGCATCCTCCAGGTAGCGGATCACGTTTTCCTGCGGGCGCGGGGCACGCAGCGCGATAAAGGGATGGGGCGCGTCCGCCCGGCCTTCGCCGTTTTCAAAAAAGTCTCCCAAGGCGCAGTTGAAGGCGCTCTGTTCGCTTTCGTGTCCGCGCAGTTCGCAGGCGCCCAGCATGGCGAGAGCCGCCGGCGCGGCCACCTGGCGGATGAAGCGGGAGCGCAGGTTGCGTTCCTCCTGCGAGGAGCCGATGGTTTCCCTGCCGAAAAGCCGGCGCAGCAGGGGGCGGGGATCGGGCAGGCCGCGTCGGGCCAGGGCGTCGTGCAGGGCCTGAAGCACGTGGCGGGCCACGATTTCGCGCAGCACTTCGTCGCCGGCGATGTTGAAACCGTCGCGGAAGTTCGGACGGGGCCGTATGCGCGCGGTATCCGTGGGCGCGCTGACCAGCTCGAACGTATTGATCGACAGATCCGTGGTGCCCCCGCCTATGTCGATGGAGGCCGCGCGCAGGCAGAGTTTGCCGTCGCGCTCCTTGCCCAGCAGGCGGAAAAGGTGGTGCGCGTCGCCGTGGTATTTGACGGCCAGTTCGGAATAGAGATGCACAAGCTGGGTGCAGCCGGCCTCGTCCCAGTCGCAGCGCACTTCGGGGCTGAGGCGGTAGTCCGGCCTTGCCGGACGGGGCCGGCCGGAAGGCAGATAGTGCGCGTTCCAGCCCAGGGCTTCCCACACCACGCGCACGGCCCAGTTGACCCAGCGCCGGAAAATGCGCTGCTCGGCCACGGGCATGGCCGCGGGCACGGTGAAGATGACGCGGCGCAGGCGGCGCGGCAGGTTGGGCAGTTCCCTGCGGCCGCGCTGGGCCGGGGAGTTGATGGTGACCAGCGCCTGGGTGAGGATTTCGCCCACCATGAAGAGCATGAGCGAACTGCGGGTGAACAGGGATTCAAAGGCCGGCTCCTGAGCCTGCCTGCGCAGCGCGGGGTTGCGCTTGAAGGCCGGGTCGTCGAACACGCGGAGCGGCGTGCCCTGGGCGTTGACCTGCTTGGCGAAGAGCCCGCGCGTGACCATGGGTTCGCTTTGCCCGCCGGTGTTGTATCTCCAGCTCTGGGTCCAGGGCTGCTCGTCCCAGAGATAGCGTTTGGGGCTGGACATGCCTGTGCTGCCCTCGGCGCAGATCGCCTGGGTGGAGAGGCGCGCGGCCTCCGGCCCCAGGCGTACGGCCGAGGGCCAGGCAAAGGCCGGTCCCCGGCGGCCGGAGCGCCGGCTTAAAGCGTCGTTGCCGAAGGAGGCCTCGGCGAATTCCACGCGGGTTTCAAAGGGTTCGGTATAGAGGTGTTCCGGCCGGCTCAGGTCGCGGATGTGCAGCAGGTAGCTGTCGTTGAGGCTGGTGATGCGCTGGGGCAGGGTTTCGACCAGGATGCCCGTGGTGCGGGAATTGCCGATATCGAGGATCAGATCGACCTCCACGGGCAGGTCGCGCTCCGGGTTGACGGCCTGCACGGCCAGATCGCGCACGGCGAGACGCACGACGTCCAGCCAGGTCAGGTAGGCGGCCAGGTGCTCCAGCACGTAGGGGTTGTTCTCGGTCCAGGAGCCGCGCCCCTTGTGCCTGCTCTGGCGGTAGGCGGAATAGAGGCCGTGCAGCCACTGATCCACCCAGGGCTCGTTCAGGAACCAGGAATTGTCGCGCACGTGGGAAGCCAGACGGAAGGTCGCGTGGGCCGCCGTATCGCGCGGGGCCAGGGCGTGATAGCGTTCACCCTCCTGCGGGGGATCTTCGACCACGGTGTCGAAGATCAGCACCAGACGCAGGCCGGCCGGCGCATTGGGCGAGCGCGTGACGCGGCAGCGCGCCCAATTTGAGGGGCCGTATTCAAAACGGTCTTTCCCGTCGGGCCATTTCTGGTCGCGGGTGCGCAAAAAAGGGACGGGCAGCCATTGATCCTGCCAGATCTCCAGGATCTTTTTCGCGTCCATGTCATAGTCGTATTCCGCGGGCCGGCCGCTCAGCTGATCGACAAAGCCGTCGCCTTCCGGTTCCAGGCAGCGCAGATAGTGGGAATACAGGCCCTCGGCCTCGGCGGCCGGGCGCTGTTCTTCCTTGAAATAGCGGCGCAGCCGGGCCGCGCTTTCCAGGGGCAGCTCGAAATCCAGAAACTGCGGCGTGCCCCCGGGAATGAGGCTGACCGGAGAAAGATATTGCGGCATATGTTTCATGAGGGCCTCACTATTTCCTGTGGAACTTCACTTCCCATTCTCCGTTGGGGTCTGTGCCGAACACGCCGCCGAGCAGACCGCCGAGCACGCCGCCGCCGGTTCCTTTCGATTTGCACAGGGTGGTGTTCCCAGTGCCCGCGCAGTGCACGGTGTGCGGCACATAGCTGCCGCCGGCGCGGCAGCGGGAAGAAGCCGCGTCAATACGCAGTCTGCCGTCGCTTTCAAAGCGTGTTCGCACCGGGCCGCTGCATTCCTTGCCGTTGCGTTCCATGATCAAGCGTCTGCCGTTTCCTTGTTCGTCGAAACAGTATTCCACTATAACGGGTTCTCCTGTGCGTGAATTGGTCAAGCCCGCTTCGGAGCGCCAACAGCCTTCAAGGAAACTCATGTCGTTTTTCTTGCGGGCGTCGTCCGGAATTTTCAACGGGTCATTTTTTTTCGGTTCGGGTTTGGGCTCGGGCTTAGGTTCCGGCTTGGGCTCGGGTTTCGGTTCAGGTTTCGGTTCGGGCTTGGGCTCCGGCTTGGGCGGCGGCGGGGGCGCTTTGGGGCTTTCGCCCAAAAAGGGTTCGAGCCGGGGTGGAGGATCGGCCTGGGCCACGGGCGGAAGAGACTCTTTGGGCGGGGCCGGCGGCACGCAGAGTTCGGCGCGGCGCAGCAGCTCGGTGCGCAGCCTGTCGATATCGTCCAGAGCCCGCGCGCCGCGTTCCCGTTCGGCGTTCAGGCGGGCCGCATCCGGCCCGAACAATGCGGGGCAGGCATCGGGAGGCAGCTTTTCCCAGCGGCAGAGCACGAACCAGAGCAGCAGCCCGAGCAGGAGCAGAAGGAGCAGGAGCGGCAACAGCCAGGGCAGGCAGCCCGCCCCGGCCGGACCGAGCGGAACGGGCACAACGGGCGCGGCAACGGGAGCGACCGGCCGGGCCGGGCCCAGCCGGGTCAGGTCTTCGGGCTGCGCGCCGAGCGTGCCGGGCGCGAAACCCCAGCAGACAACCACGGGCTGATCGCCCACCAGCCAGAGGTCGTCCTCGTGCGGGTGCTGGAGGCAGAGCAGCAGAAGCTGCCCGCTCAGGGCTTTGCGGGTGTCCGGATCTTCGGCCGTTTTTTCGGCGACGGCGCGGATTTCCTCCGCCATTCTGCCTATGCGCGCGCGCAGGGCGTCGGCCTTTTCCGGCTCCAGATCGGCGATGCGCGAGGGCGCGCCGTCCACGGCGGCGTACCAGTCCACGTTTTCGCGGGCCGGATCGTGCACGGGTTCGGCAATCAGGCGCGCGTGGGCCGGGCTCAGGCGTTGTTCAAGCAGGCTGCGCAGTTGGTGGAAGCAGTCGGTGGCGAAAATGCCCTGCACGGCCAGGGGCCGCATGTTTCCCCGTTGCGTGGCGGTGATGAAGCTGCCCGGCATGGCCTATTCCTTTGCCCGCAGGGGCGCGGATATCGCGCGCCGCGCGGACGGCTGCGCGCTGTTTTCGGGCGTGGAGCTTTTGGCTTCCGGCGTTGCCGGGGCGCCCTTGGAAGCGGGGACGGCCTCGGTAAAGGGGATTTTGTTTTCCTTCAAAAACGCGATCATGTCGGCCGCCGTGATGGCCAGGCTCGACTGGCGGTAGGACTTGTTGTCCAGGCTGATGAAGGTGTTGATGCCGACCACCGCGCCCCGCTCGTCCACCAGCGGGCCGCCGCTGTTGCCCTGGGAAACCACGGCGCTGTGCACGATGATGGGCGGTTTGCGCTCCAGCACCACGCTGACCGAGCCTTCGGTGAACACCACTTCGGGCGCGGCTGTGAGGTCGCCCTTGAGCAGAGCCTTGAGCTTCGGGTCGTTCCCGCTCACCGCGCCGGGAAAGCCCCAGGCGCTGATGCGATCCGTGCGGCGCACGTCGTTCCGCAGGGCCAGGGGGTGCACGGCGGCCTGCGCGCCCAGGCGGACGACGGCGTAATCGCGTCCGTTCTTCTGCGCGAAGGCCGTCACCCTGCCCGGCAGCAGGCGGCCCGTGGCCTTGTTGACCACGGCGATCTTGGCGCTTTTGTCCATGACCACGTGGGCGTTGGTGAAGATGGTGTCCGGAGCGATGAAGAAGCCGCTGCCCATGCCCGCCCCTTTGGACGAGCCGGCCAGAACGAGCACCGTGGCCTGCTCCAGGAGATCGGCAACTGTTTTGACCTCCTGCGCGGGAGGCGGGGGGCCGGGCGGG
>JAVBNZ010000093.1:0-10134 GCA_031551145.1 Desulfovibrionaceae bacterium
AGCTGCGCGTCTTCCAGGCGGGGCAGGCGCAGGGAGGCGATGTGCTCAAGCACGGCGTCCGCCGTCAGCGAGCCGCCGATAACGGTGATGTCGCGCCGCACCGGCGGGTAGACGGGTAACGGGGCAAAGCGCACGCACACCGCGCTGTGCATGGTCCGCAGCAGATCGAGGTCGAGTTCCGCCAGCCAGACCGGCTTGCGGGCGTGGAAACGGTCGGCCAGTTCGGGCAGCACGCGGCCCATCACGCCGAGTTCCCTGTCCTCCACAGTGACGCGCACGCAGGGGAAAAGATAGGCCCGCGCTTCCGCCATAACGCAGCGCGGACGCGGCAGATGAAAGGCGGCGCACAGATGTTCAACCAATCCTTTAAGGTCGGAATAGTCCGCGTCTTCCGCCGCATAGGGCCAGGCCCGGTCAAAGCGCGGGCCGTGCAGCAGAATGCCCAGGCGGCCGTATTCGGCGGCCGTGGTTTCGGAACTTGTGTCCGCCGTAAAGATATGGGCCAGCTCAAAAAGACGCAGCCCCATGTTGCCCTGCGCGAGGTTGTGGCGCAGGTTCTGGAGCAGGCCGGGCGCGAGCGCGTTGCGCAGCACGTTCTGGTCGGCTGAAAGCGGATTGGTGATGGCAATGCGGTTTTCCGCGGAAAGACTGAGCAGATCGAGATCCGCGTGTCCGACAAAGCTGTAGTTGACCGCCTCGTTCAGGCCGACCCCGCAGGCCCAGTCCTTGACCCTGCGCCAGAAGCCGAATTCGGAGCCGGCCGGCGCATCCAGAGAACGCTCCACCCTGGGCAGTTCGGGCGGAATGTTGTCCAGGCCGTACACCCTGCCCAGTTCCTCGATCACGTCCGCCTCCCGCGTGATGTCCAGGCGGTGGGAAGGCGGCATCACCGTCCAGGAATCGCTCCCCTCCTCCATGCGGCAGTCAAGGGCTTTCAGCGTGGCGCGGCAAAAGGCCTCGTCAAAGCCCAGGGCGGGAGAAAGGCCGAGCAGCTTTTCCGCCTTTTGCGGACGAAGGCGGATACAGGGCGCGCTCCAGGGCCGGGGCTCCGCCCTGCAGACGCCGGGCAGGACGCGCGCGCCGGAAAGTTCGGCCATGAGCGCGCAGGCCCGGTGCATGGCCGGGGTGTTGGCCTGCTGATCCACGCCGCGTTCGAAGCGGTAGGAAGCCTCGCTCTGAATTCCCAGGCGGCGGGCGGTGCGGCGTATGCTCGCCGGGCGGAACACGGCGCTTTCAAGAAAAATGCGGCGCGTGGCATCGGTAATTTCAGAATTGATCCCCCCCATTACCCCGGCCAGACCCACGGCCTTGACGGCGTCGTGAATAAGCAGGTCGCCTTCCGCGAGCAGGCGGTCCTGTCCGTCCAGGGTGAGCAGGCGTTCGCCGGCCTTGGCCGGACGCACGCCGATCACGCCGCCTTCCACCTTGTCCAGGTCAAAGGCGTGCAGGGGCTGACCCCATTCGAGCAGCACGTAGTTGGTGGCGTCCACGATGTTGGAGACGGCGCGCACGCCGTGGGCATGCAGCCGGCAACGCAGGCGCAGGGGGGAAGGCGCGATGCGCGCCCCTTCCAGCACGCGGCCCTGATAGAGCGGGCAAAGTTCGCCGTCGCTCAGGGAGACGCGCACCAGCGTTGTCGCGTCCTCTCCTTTTTCCGCAAAGGAAACTTCGGGCAGACGCAACGGCAGTTTGAAGGCCAGGGCCGCTTCCCGCGCCAGACCGAGGATGGAAAGGCAATCCGCCCTGTTGGGGGTCACGCTTATTTCCAGCACTTCCCCGTCCAGATCCAGGGCATCGATCAAACGCGCGCCCGTCGCGAAATCTGCCGGCAGCACCAGAATGCCGCTGTGGGCGTCGGAAAGGCCGAGTTCGCGCTCGGAACAGATCATGCCGTTCGAGGCCTGTCCGCGCAGTTTGGCCTTCTTGATCTGCAGGCCGCCGGGCAGGGTCGCGCCCACGGGAGCCACGGGCACCTTCTGCCCTTGCGCCACGTTGGGCGCGCCGCAGACGATGTCGAGAAGCTCCGTGCCCACATCCACCCGGCAGACGGAAAGCTTGTCCGCCTCCGGATGCGGCCCGCATTCGATCACATGCCCGACCAGAATGCTTTTCAGGCCGTCAAAGGGCGCGCGTATGTCCTCAAGCTCCAGGCCGAGCATGGTGAGCTTGTCGCCCAACGCCTGGGCCGTGCCGTCAAAAGGAACAAATTCCCTGAGCCATTTTGTGCTGCAAAGCATACCGAACCCCAATTCAGAACTGCGAAAGGAAACGCACGTCGTTTTCAAAGAACATGCGCAGATCGCCGATGCCGTATTTGAGCATGGCGACGCGCTCAACCCCCAGGCCGAAGGCGAAGCCGGTCACTTCTTCCGGGTCGTAGCCCACGGCCGAGAATACGGCCGGATCGACCATGCCGCAGCCCAGAATTTCCACCCAGCCCGTGCCCTTGCACACGCGGCAGAGATCCGAGCCGGCACGGCCCGTGCCCCCGCAGAGCATGCAGGAGATGTCCACCTCGGCCGAAGGCTCGGTGAAGGGAAAGAAGCTGGGGCGGAAGCGGACGGAGGTATCCGCTCCGAACACTGTGCGCAGAAAGACGGTCAGCGTGCCGCGCAACTGGGCCATGCTGACGTCGCGGCCCACGAGCAGGCCTTCGATTTGATGGAACATGGGGGTGTGCGTGAGATCGGAGTCGCGGCGATAGACCTTGCCCGGCACAACGACGGCCAGCGGCGGTTTGCGCGACTTCATGGTGCGCACCTGCACCGGCGAGGTGTGCGTGCGCATGACGATGCCCTCGCCCGCGTAGAGCGTGTCCTGCATGTCGCGGGCCGGGTGCTCGGGCGGCATGTTCAGGGCTTCGAAATTATAAAAATCCGTTTCCACCTGGGGGCCGGAAACAACCTCGTAGCCCAGGCTCTCGAAGACGCCGCAGATTTCCTCGGTGACCAGCGTGGTGGGATGCTTGGAGCCGCGCCGGGGCAGCCGGCCGGGCAGGGAAGGATCAAAGCCGGCCAGGCTTTTCGCTTCCGCCAGGGCGTCCAGTTCCGTCTTGCGGGCCTCCAGCAGCGCGCCGAGCGCGGCCTTGACCTCGTTGGCCTTCTGCCCGGCGGCCGGGCGTTCTTCAGCGGGCAGCTCCGGCAGGCGGGACATGATTTGCGCCAGGCTCCCCTTGCGGCCGAGATGGGCAATGCGGGCCTGTTCCAGATCCTGAAGCGAAAAAGCCTGTTCAAGGCTTTGCCGCAACGCGGGAATCAGGTCTTCCAGTTCCGTGATCAGCGTCATGACATCCTCATGCGGGCAGGAAGTGCGCGGGCGAAAGCTGTTTCAAGCGCAACATTGGTAAAGAACAGAATGAGGCGGAAGACGCGCCCGCGTCCTCCGCCGAAATCTGTCGGAATATTTCCGGCACCCGACCGGCGGGCGTTATGCGAGCTTGCTTTGTGCGAGCTTCACCAGTTCGGCGAAGTCTTCCTTGGCATTCACGGCCATGTCGGCCAGAATCTTGCGGTTCAGCTCCACGCCCGCTTCCCGGAGACCGTGCATAAAACGGCTGTAGGACAGTCCGTGCTCGCGCGCGCCGGCGTTGATGCGCAGAATCCACAGGGCGCGGAAGTCGCGCTTCCTGACCTTGCGGTCCCGTGTGGCATACGCCATCGAGCGTTCCACAGCCTCTCTGGCTGTGCGGTACAGGCGGCTGCGGCCGCTGCGGAAACCCTTGGCCTTGTCCAGATACTTTTTGTGCCTGCGATGGGCGGCAAGACCTCTCTTCACGCGCATGGGCGCACCTCCGTATTCAGCCCGGCAAGGCGGAGATCAGGCCCGCCGGGGTTGGGGGGAATGTTTTCCCCGTGTGCGGCGTCGCAACAACGACGCTCAAAATTTCACTGTGCGTATATACGCACGTGCGTCGCGTGGATTTTTGTTTCCTGCCGAGGAGGACGAGTTTTTTACGCAGGGAGTGTATTCTTCAATACTCGACCGGAGTAAAAAACGACGCCCGACAAAGGCAGGGAGCAAAAAGACCGCGACGCCTCTACGCGTACGGCAGCATGCGCTTGACGGCGGTCTCGTTCGTGCTGTCGACCATCGCGCCCTGGCCCAGGCGCATTTTGCGCTTGGCGTTCTTCTTGGTCAGGATGTGGCGCAGATTTTGCCGGCGACGGCGGAACTTGCCGCTGCCGGTGATGGAAAAGCGCTTGGCGGCGGACTTTCTGGTTTTGATCTTCGGCATGGTATACTCCTTCAGACATTGCAGGCGCGCCTGCAACAAGGCGCGCGACGCGGAGGGGGCATCATGCACGACTTCCCCCCCGGAATCAAGATATTCTTCCGGCGAATTCTATTCCCGCTGTGAATCTTGCGCAACGGTTCAGTCTGTCGTCAGGCAAGGAAGACAAGCTTTTTGCGACGGGAGCGGACTCTTCCGTCCGTGCCCCGTTAAAAAACGCCGCAAGCCGACGGAGTCCGCGGCGTCAGCCGCCTGGAGCGACAAGGGCGCGTTTGACGAACCGGCTCGGCAAACATCCATGCGCCCGCAGGAGCGGACAAAAGACGCCGCATCACGGCAGAGTGGACCGTTATCGCTATTTTTTGGGCACCAGCAGCATCTGCAGCGTCCGCCCTTCGGCGCGCGGTTCCTGCTCCACCTTGGCGATGTCGCGGGTGTCCTCCACCACGCGTTCCAGGATGCTGGCGCCTCTGTCTTTGTGAACTATCTCGCGTCCCCGGAAAAAAACCGTCACCTTGCAGCGGTCGCCTTCCTCGATAAAGCGGCGAATGTGCCTGACCTTGGTTTCATAGTCGTGATCGTCGGTTTTCGGGCGTACCTTGATTTCCTTGATCTGCACCACGGTCTGGCGTTTTTTCGCTTCCTGCTTCTTCTTCTGGACCTCATACTTGAATTTTCCGTAGTCCATGATGCGGCACACGGGCGGATCCGCCGTGGCCGCGACTTCCACGAGATCCAGACCCAACTCCTTGGCATGGGCAATGGCGTCCATGCGGGACAAGATGCCCAGCTGTTCGCCTTCGGGGCCGATCACCCGCAACTCGCGTGCCCGGATCTGCTCGTTTCTGCGGACAAGATCCTGCGGCATGTCACGACGGGTTTTATTAATAATAGGAGAAGTTATAACGCATGCCTCCTCGTTTAAAGGGTTTTTGACAGTCGGCGCGCAGAAGCTCGATCACGTCCGGCAGCGACTTCAAACCGAGATTTTCACCGGAACGCAAACGCACGTTCACGCCCCGCGCCTCCACCTCTTTGTCTCCGACAACGAGGATGTAGGGAATTTTTTCCACCTGGGCCTCGCGCACCTTGAAACCCAGTTTTTCGTTACGCAAATCGGCCTCGACCCGGAACCCCCCGGCCGCAAGCGCTTCTTTCGCTTCCAGGGCAAAGGGGTGCTGAGCGTCGGTCACCGTAAGCAGCCTGGCCTGAACAGGGTTCAGCCAGACAGGCAGAGCCCCGGCATAATGCTCGATAAGCACCCCAATAAAGCGCTCCAGCGAGCCCATGATCGCGCGATGCACCATGACGGGGCGGCGGCGTTCGCCATTCGCGTCCACATACACCAGGTCAAAACGCTCCGGCAAGGTAAAATCGCATTGAATGGTGGAACATTGCCATTCGCGGCCCAGGCTGTCGAGCAGGCGCACGTCGATTTTCGGACCGTAGAAGGCGCCGTCGCCCTCGTTGATCGTATAGGGCATGCCGGCCCGCTCGATCGCGCCGACAAGCGCCTTTGTGGCCCGCTCCCAATCCTCGTCGCTGCCTATGCTTTTTTCCGGCCGCGTGGATACCGCCACCTTATAGGAAAAATCGAACAGATGCATGAGGTCGCGTACCAGGGCGCTCACGCCGATGATTTCTTCTTCAAGCTGATCCGGCGTGCAGATGATGTGCGCGTCGTCCTGCGTGAACTGGCGCACGCGCAAAAGTCCGTGCAGCACGCCGGATTTTTCGTGGCGGTGCACCACGCCGAGTTCAAAATAGCGCTGCGGCAAATCACGGTAGCTGCGCAGGCGGCCCCGGTAAATAAGCATGTGCGAGAGACAGTTCATGGGTTTGATGCCGTGGATTTCCGGCTCCCTGCTCTCGTCGTCCTGCTTGATGGCCGTGAAATACATGTTTTCGCGGTAATTGTCGTAATGGCCGGAGCGCTCCCACAATTCGCGCCGCAACAGCTGCGGGCCCTGCACCAGTTCGTAGCCCCGGCGCAGGTGTTCCCTGCGCCAGAAATCCTCCAGGATCGTACGCACCAGCATGCCCTTGGGATGCCAGAACACCATGCCCGGGGCGGCCTCTTCGTGGAAGGCAAAAAAATCCAGTTCCTTGCCTATTTTGCGGTGATCGCGGCGCTTGGCTTCCTCCAGCCTGTGCAGATAGTCCTTCAGGGCTTTTTCATCGGCAAAGGCAGTGCCGTAAATGCGCGAAAGCATGGCGTTCTTTTCATCCCCTCGCCAATAGGCTCCCGCCGTGGACAGCAGCTTGAACGCGCCGAGCAGCCCCGTGCGCGGCACATGCGGCCCCCGGCAGAGATCGACAAAATCTCCGCAGGCGTAAAGGGAAACGCGCTCGTCGGGCAAATCCGCGATCAGGGCCTGTTTATAGCTCTCTCCCTGCCCGATGAAAAAACGCAGGGCCTCGTCACGCGGAAGTTCGTTGCGCACAAAGGGCAGATCCCGCGCCGCGAGTTCGCGCATACGCGCCTCTATGGCCTCGAAATCCTCGGTGGAAAAAGGCCGGCTGTAGGAAAAATCATAATAAAAGCCGTTTTCTATGGAAGGCCCGATGGCGACCCGCGCTTCCGGAAACAGGCTTTTCACCGCAGCGGCCATGACATGCGCGGTGGAGTGGCGCAGAATTTCCAAACCTTCGGGACTGTCGGCCGTAATGGGCTCAAGCCCGCACGCCGCATCGGAAGCAAGGCAGGCATCCAGGGGAGTGGAAAGATCCGCCGGCCGGCCGTTCAGCCGACAAGCCGCGAGAGCTTTAAATTTTTTGCCGCTGAGCGCGGTTTTCAGCACATCCGAACACGACGCTCCCTGAGGAACATTATATTCTTTACCGTCCACAAGCACTGCCACAAAAGCCTCCTCAAACCGTCCTTAAAGCGCCGGTACGCGACGTTTTTTTCACAACTAACCAGTTTAAGGCATGGACCGCAAAACAGCAAGAAAAAACCCCGCATGCAAAAGCAGCGGCCGGAAGCGGGAATCTCCCGCTCCCGGCCGGCGTGCCCGTTCCTGTGCGGACAGGATATGAAACATCAGGCTCCGCGCAGCTTGTCGGTCAGCTCCAGCAGGCTGCCCGCCGCGGAGTTGATGGCGCGCACGGAATCCTCGGCCCTGCCCATGACGGACAGCGTTTCGCCCGCCAGGGAGTTGATGGATTCCGTCGCGGTCGTGAGTTGTTCGCAGGTGGCGGACTGTTCTTCCGCCGCGGCGGCGATGGAGCGTATCTGCTCCGCCGTGCCGCGGGCGATGTCCACAATGGAGCGCAGCGCTTCTCCGGCGGTGCGGGCCAGATCCGTGCTCAAGCGAACCGCTCCGGAAGCGTCTTCCATGCCCCGGATGTTCTCCGCGGTGCCGCTCTGGATGGCGCGCACGGCGTTGCCCACCTCGCCGGTGGCCTGCATGGTCTTTTCCGCCAACTTGCGCACTTCGTCGGCCACCACGGCGAAACCCCGTCCGGCCTCTCCCGCCCTGGCCGCTTCAATGGCGGCGTTCAGGGCCAGCAGGTTCGTCTGATCCGCAATATCGCTGATCACGGCCATAATCCTGCCTATGCCCTCGGCCTCCCGGCCGAGCTGGTTCAGGCTGCGGCCCAGAGTGGTGGTTTTTTCGTCCACCTCGCTGATGGCCTTCACCATTTTTTCCACTATCTGCTCCCCTTCCGCGGCGTTTTTCCGGGTGGAATCGGCGGATTCCGCGCTGGAGACCGTGTTGCGCGCCACTTCCGTAACGGAGATATTCAGTTGCTCCATCGCCCTGGCGGATTCGTCCAGACGCCGGCGCTGCTGTTCCGCTCCCTGACCGGCGCTGCGTATATGTTCCGCCAGATCGCCGGCGCGATTTTTGGCGTCCCGCGCAATACCGAGCAGTTGTTCGCCGGCATGGCGCATGCCCTGGCTTTTGGCGCTTTCCGCCACCCGTTTGGCTTCTTCCGCCGCTTTCACGGCCTCGGCCGCGCGCAGGCTTTCCTGTTCCGCCTGAACGGTCGCGCGCTCCGCCACGGCTATGCGCTCCTTCAGAGAACGCAGCATGGAACGCAACGAATTCGCCAACGAACCGATCTCGTCGCTGTTCTCATAGACAAGCCCGCTCTCGAGATTACCCGCCGCAACCTGCTCCGCGAACGCGTTGCAATTCAGGATGGGGCGGACAATGCGCCGCTGCACCAGGAACAAGAAGCCGATGATCATGAGAATGAGCAATGCGCCCGAAGCCAGCAGGATCACAAGAGACACCATGTACGAGGCATGCGCCGAGGTTACGGCGTCGTTCATCCTCTTGTTCAGTTCCTGCTGAAAAATCTTTATGGGCGCCATAATTTTCGCCACTTCGGCATCATACGCCGAACTGAAAACCAGCGAAATCGCCCGCGCCTTGTCCGGCTCGCCTTTGCGCCACCCGCCGCCGTCGGGAAATTCGCCCCGCACTGCGCGCATGGCTTCGGTTTCCAGGGTGATCAGGGCGTTGGAGAGAGAGGCGGCCCGTTCCAGCAGTTCGAGTTCGCGTTGCGTAAAACCCGCCCGCTTCATAAGATCGGCGAGTGCGACACTCTGCCCCGGAGCGATAAGCCGCTCCGAAGGCCGGGGTTTCTTGCCCGACTGTATATCGACGACATTTTGGTAGGCCGAGGCGAAGCGTTCGTCGCCGGTGACGGAAAATTCCCTGACCGTGCTTGTCAATTCCGCCGAATCGTCCCGCAATTCATTTGCCAGCAGCAGGGAACGGAATCTGGCCGTCTGCGTCGCCTCTACCGCCTCGACGTTGCGGCGCACGGAAAAGATGGAAAACACGAGGACACCAACCGCAATCACCAGGAGAATCCAGGAGAAAGTGACAGCCCGCTTGATGGTCATAGCGACATCCTTATGCTTTGGTAGAAGTGCGAACCTCCGAAAAAAAGGGGAGTATATGACTCCCCTGGCAAAAATCCGCTTTACCGCGAAATGCTTGAAAAAAATGGTAGGAACGAGCAGACTTGAACTGCTGACCCCTTCCGTGTCAAGGAAGTGCTCTGGCCACCTGAGCTACGCTCCTACAGCAGGAGGTCCTTGTACAAAGTTCGGGCCGAGGAGTCAATATTGCGGGGAACAAAAAGTTTTTGGCTTTTGCTCCAACATCGCCGCAAACATGCTTTTTCCCCGCTCCGCCGCCCGCGCGGCTCCCGCGGCCGCCGCTGCTCGGAAACACAATGGCTGTGTTCCCGGCGTGTTCCTCCGTTCAAAAAAATCTCTCCGCACACCGGTTCGAGCTTGCATTTTTCCCCCGGCTGCCGCATACACTTATGGAAAATACCGGCGGCCACGCCGTCACCAAGGAGAATTTCATGAAAGCACTGAAAGGGACCAGGACGGAAGTCAATATTCTCACCGCATTTGCCGGAGAATCCCAGGCCCGCAACCGCTACACCTACTTCGCCTCCAAGGCGCGGCAGGAGGGCTTTGTCCAGATCGCCGACATTTTCGAGGAGACCGCCGACCAGGAGCGCGAACACGCCAAGCGCCTGTTCAAGTTCATGACCGGGGGCGAGCAGGAGATCGGCGCCGCCTTCCCCTTCGGCGTCATCGGCTCGACGCGGGAGAACCTGCTGGAAGGCGCGGCGGGCGAGCACTACGAACACACGACCATGTATCCCGAGTTCGCCAAGGAGGCGAAGCAGGAAGGCTTCGACGAAATCGCCGCCGCCTTCATCGCCATCGCGGTGGCGGAAAAGCAGCACGAAAAGCGCTACCTGGCGCTGGCCGAAAACATCCAGAAGGACCGCGTCTTCAAGCGCGACGCCAAGACGGTCGAGCACACGACCGCGGGAGAGAAGGCTCGCGCGTTCATCATGACGCTCGCGTTCTCTGGCATCTTCGGCGTCGGCCTCTACTACTTCGTGACGTACGCCAACAACCA